>JAFUCG010000061.1 GCA_017459795.1 Erysipelotrichaceae bacterium
CTATCTGTCGTGGGCGTAGGAGATTTGAGAAGTGCTGTCCCTAGTACGAGAGGACCAGGATGGACATAGCGCTGGTACACCAGTTGTTCTGCCAAGGGCATAGCTGGGTAGCTAACTATGGATCGGATAAACGCTGAAGGCATCTAAGCGTGAAACCGGCTTCAAGATGAGATCTCCCATACGAAAGTAGTAAGTCCCCTTGAAGGTTACGAGGTTGATAGGTCAGGAGTGGAAGCACAGTGATGTGTGTAGCGGACTGATACTAATAGGACGAGGACTTGATCTAAGATTCTAGCAAAGACGCCCTCAATTGAAAGATAGTAGAAACTGTTATTTGGTTTTGAGAGAATATCTCTCTAAATATTAAAATCCGGTGATGATAGCGAAGTGGAAACACCTGTTCCCATGCCGAACACAGAAGTTAAGCACTTCCGCGGCGAAGATAGTTGGGCTTGCCCCTGTGAAAATAGCACGTTGCCGGTTTTTTTGTGCTTTTAACTAATTCATATTGACACCATATATGGTGTCGTTTATCATTTATATAAGTGATTATATGTCTAAGTTTGACAAACTGATCAACCGAATTCTTAGCTTACCAGATGACGTTAGATTTTCTGAATTAAAAAAGATACTTTAGTATTATGGTTATGTAATGTCACAACCATCAAAGGGAAGTAGCCATTATGTGTTTCGCAAGAAATCATGTAACCCGATAACGATTCCTAAACATCAGCCGATTAAAAAAGTATACGTATTAAAAGTTAAGAAAATCATAGAGGAAGGAGAACAGTAATGAGAGATTTGGAATACTATGTTAATTTGCCATATCGTCTGGAAATAGAACCTGATCCTGATGAAGGTGGGTATGTTGTTTCTTATCCTGATCTTCCTGGTTGTGTTTCGGTTGGCAACAGCATCGAAGAGGCTGTCAGAAATGCCGAAGATGCAAAGAAAACCTGGCTTCAAGCAGCGCTTGATGACCAGGCGATTATATATGAACCTAGAAATGTAAATGAATACTCAGGACAGTTTAAGCTGAGGATACCCAAAGCTCTTCATAGAGAATTAGTCAATAACGCCAGAAAGGAAGGCGTAAGCTTAAATCAATACTGCGTTTATCTGTTATCTAAAAATAACGGCGATTAGTGATCGCCATTATTTTTTGTTTAAGTAATTAATGTATTCTTCGTAGGTCATTGTCGGTGTGAAACTGGCCTTGATTTCTTCAACCTTGTTTGGTTCTTTCAGAAGGTCATATACAGCTCCTGCGATGACTTTTGCCTGAGTGATATATACTTCTTCAGGATCTTCAATTGCCATGTCTGCGCCATGTATTCTGCCTGAAATGCCATTATATCCATACTGAATAATTGGCTTGAATACACATATGTCACCAACATCGCCAGCCGCAGCACTGTATTCGTGCCACTTTACTTCTTTGGCATCGGCAAAATTCAGGATGTTCTCATAAATGACTTCATTTAGTTTGTCATTCTGATGTAATGGCAGATAGCCAGGTGTATCTTCAACAATGCAGCTGCCGCCAATTGCGGCTGCGCAGTGTTCAGCGGCTTTGGTTACCTTTTCATTTAATTCGTGCAGAACCTGTGGATTAACGGTTCTGACATAACACTCATATACTACCTTATCAGGGATTGAATTAACGGTATTACCGCCATCATCAATGATGCCATGTATTCTGGTCATGTCTTCATCCACAAAGGTTTCTCTTAGCATGTTTATGGCGTTTATGAACAGTGTTGCCTCATGCAGGGCATTGATGCCATATTGCGGTAAAACAGCGGCATGAGAAGCTTTGCCAATGAAGGTTATCTTCTTATGAATGAAACCCGATAATACTGAATCAACTGAAAAATGATAACGCTTGTCGCCCATGGCGTGCAGATGAATGATGCAGTCAACATCATCAAACAGCTTGTCTGCCAACATGTTTTCCTTGCCTGATAAGTATTTTATCTTACCGTCTCTTACTAACTGCTTACGGTATTCCAGATCAGTGAATTCCTCAGCAGGGGTAAAGAATAAGGTTACAGTTCCTTTAAAATCCTTTATCTGCTGGTTAACAGCTGTTAAGGCTGCCAGGGTTATGGCTTGTTGGGTACTGTGTCCGCAAGCGTGAGCAGCTGTTGTTTCAGGATCAGCACATGGATGTCCCTGAGTAGGAATGGCATCAAGTTCCGCAATTATGCCAATGTGTGGCTTGCCGGAACCGATTGAAACTGAAAAGCCGGTTAAGGCATATTCCTTATCAACTTTCAGATCATGCTTTTCAAGATATTCTCTGATTATCTTACCGGTCTTAAATTCCTTGAAGCCTAATTCAGGGTTATGAAATAATTTGTCACCAAGTTCAAAAGTTTCTTCACGGTGAGCATCAATGTAGCTGTACAGATCCTGTTTCATGGTTTTACCTCTTGTTCCACTGTTCTCTTAAGAACTCAACACTTGTCTGCTGAACCAGATCGTAGTCCATTGGCTGAATGGTAATGTAGCCATTCTGTAAGGCATACAGATCATGGTTAAGGTCTTTGATCATTTCCGTTAAAACCGGCTGATCAAATGGATATTTGAAATAGATGTAGCCATCTCTTTCTTCCTTATGATAACTGCCTGGATAAGTTCTCTTACCGCCGGTCGTCGCAACAACGATACCGTTTACTTCACCTGTGTTAGGAAGGTTAACGTTTAACATGAAACGCTTGTTGAAATCCTGCTTGGCAAACCAGGTAACGATGTCCCTGATGTATTCACCATAGTAGTCATAGTTGAATTCAGGACCATAGTCTAAAGAAGTGGCTATTGAAGCTATGCCTTTTAAGAAACCGGCAGTAGCGGCACCAACTGTACCACTGGAAACGCAGTCGTTACAAACGTTTGGACCGCGGTTGATTCCTGTTACGATTAAATCAGGTGTAAAGTCCAGGATGGCATCCAGGGCTACATCAACGCAGTCCTTAGGTGTTCCCCAGATCTTATAGGCCTTTACGGTATGAGGAAAGTTTACTTCCTTGGCTCTGATCGTATTGGCAAAAGTCATGCTATGACCTTTGGCAGTCTGTTCTTCGGCTGGGGCTGCGACATAGATGTCGCCTAACTGATAGAGGGCATTTACCAGGGCCTTTATGCC
The DNA here is from genome assembly GCA_017459795.1 of Erysipelotrichaceae bacterium. Taxonomy (GTDB): domain Bacteria; phylum Bacillota_I; class Bacilli_A; order Erysipelotrichales; family Erysipelotrichaceae; genus RUG521. Next base: position 3,149 of record JAFUCG010000061.1, read on the forward strand.
TGGTGCATCGATTCCGTCATCGTTCGCTACTAGTATTCTCATTCAGCAATGTCCTTTCATATTTCTTCAGTCTGTTTTCGACATAGGTATTATAAAAGGCATTGACGTTGCTTTGCAACAGGGCCTTGATAACATCTATTACGATTTTTCTGGTCCGTTCATCATAGTTTTTTAACTTATTCATAAGGGCCTTGAACAGTGTCAGCTTGTACTTGAAAATCTGGTTGGCTTCCGTGATTCCAAGATCCGTAATGGTCTCATAGAATGTGTTCATGAATATCTGCTTCTGTTCAGTCGACATGTCATTATTCCAGTGATTCAAGGCCTCCTGGAAGAACTTGCTTTCATTGGAAGTCTTGTCTGCTTCCATAAACTTGGTTACATCTACTTCCCAGGAATAAACGATGTGCTGCCAGGCCAAGTCGTTGGTGCTGCACAGAACGATTTTTTCATCAATGTCGTTATTCATTAACTGTCCGATTACGGAAGAATGAGGTATTAATGAAACGATTTTTGGCTTGATCTTCTTGTATTTCTTACTGTCCAGAAATTCCTTGGAAAAGCCTGGGCCGTCGTTGTTGTATACGTTTATGATCCTGTCAGAGTTTTCCAGCATTACTGATGCATAAATGGCTAAGTTACCGCCCTTGGAGTGACCGCCGACTCTGACCTTGGAGAATGGTCTGAATTTGAGATTTGCCAGGTAGTCATAGGCCATTTTCTGGGAAGGAATAGGGAACATGTAAGTCATGTTGAAGTCTTCCTTCCACCCAATGACACTTGATTCAGTGCCTTCAAAGGCCACGTAGTAAGTGTTATCAGGAAGATACATGGTCAAGGCACTGAACTGCATTTCCTTGGCTGCGTCTATTTCCCTGACATAGTACATTAATCTGACTTTCTTAAAACGTTCACTGTTGGCTGCTTCATCAACCATCAGTATCAGATTAGGATTCATTTTTCTGGTTTCTTCAAGATCCTGGTATCTTTGCCAGGCCTCTGGAAGAGTCAAAATCGTATTGTAATTTAAAATCCCTTCCCAGTTTACATATGATAGCTGGGAAAGAATTACGTTATCTACGTCATTAAAAGGTGAGATCCTGAAAGGTATTTCTCCTCTCCATCTCAGATAATCTATGATGTTCATTGATTGCCTCCACAAAGAGAAATGACATTTTCCTTCATAATGTTGATAAGGTCACCTAAGGCCTTATTCTTATCGCGCTGTATGTAAGTATAGTTATAAATGTTTATCGGCTTCATGATTGATTCAACCTTCTGGTTGATGTTCAGATAGCCTTCCAGATTTGGCTTCAGATAGTAGCTGTGGAACAGCTTCCTGTTTTCCTTATAGTAACGGTCAAAACCTTCTCTATAGGCTACATGGACCGGATTATTGTCATTGTCATAGTCATAGATGACGAAAGTCTTAACCCCGATGGTATTAAGGAAAATGAAATATAAAGGAAGTGTTGACTTGCCAAGGCAACTGATGAAGCCGACACGGTATTCTGATGCCCAGTTAGGGTGAACCATGTTTTCAATATAGTCAAATAGGACATCTTCACTTGCTCCTTCTCCCAAGATCATTACCTTATAGAACAGAGCCTGAATGATGTGGTCACGGAAAGCGGTAATTAAATAGCCTTCCAGATCATGCTCCAACAGTTTCTGAATGCCGGTATCAGGATGAGTAGGTCTGGAGAAGTTATGGGTCAGGTTTTCATCTGATTGGTAGAAGTCTCTGATGTTCTTCATTACCAGATCAATGTCAATTGTCTTGGCCACCAGAGCATTGTTTTCATCTTTTTCCAGTTTTACGATTTCATCAAAGCTGACAAACAGTCTGGAAATGATGTGGTTGGAATGAGTTGAAACAACTACCAGGCTGCCGGTTTCTTCCAGCTTCAGAATGATGGTAGTTATCTCATCCATTAATAACGGGTGAGCATAGAGCTCAGGGTCATCAATTAAGATGATGTAACGCTCATTACGCTGCTTGGCTCGCTGATAGATCCTGTTTAAAATGACAAGTCTGGTAATGGCTAATGGGCTGGCATCAAAGCGCTTGTTGATGCGGGCATAGTTCATGCTGGCTAAGGCATCTGAGATGAGTTTTTTCATTAAAGGCATCTTCATTTCATCATATGATTCCTGTAAGAACTGCATCAGCATTTCATTAAGATTGCTTTCATCATCCATTGGGAAAAGCTCTCTGATGAGGTCCTTGTTAGGGTAGTAATAATCTGCCTTTGGCTGGAAGTCCATCGTTAACAGGAAACGGTCCGCATAGTTATCCTTAACATCAGAAAAACTACATTTCCCATAGTAAATGGCTTCCAGGGTATTGGTCTTTCCAACCCCGTTTGCGCCCAACAGAATGAAACGGTTACTGTCAGGAACGCTCAGTTCCAAATTACTTATGTTCTTGTAGTTTTCTATAAATATCTTCATGTATAACAGCCAGTCCTTTTCTATGACTATTATACTAACAAATGAATATCAGGACAAATCAGTTGTATAGGTAGTCTGAATGATTATTCTGTTTTTTACCGGCTTTACCAGAATCACGGTAACAAGCAAGCTTATTGCCATTAATAAGGTAATGATCCAGTAAGCCGGTAAGATGGCTGAATGAATGAAAGGCAGGTAGTATTTCAGAACGATGTCACTGGCTACCATCAACAGAGCATATAAGATGAAGGTAATGGCAGTATAGATGATCGTCTTCACTCTGACTTCCATGTTTTCAAGGGTCAGCACGTAGGTAAACAGAATGTTATATGTTACAAGTAAGCCGGTTGAGATCACGGTCATTACTGATGTTTCCAATAATGAATTTAAGCCAATCACCAGAACAGTAATCTGGAATATTCCGTTAATGAGCAAAGGTTTTATTTTTCCGGTCAGGCTGGAATTCATTATTTCCTTAATCAGTACGCCGATTGCCGCAAGGCTTACCAATAGAGAGGAAAATGGCATATTGTTAATGGCGCACGCCATGGCTAAGTAGGTTAAACCGTATGATAATGTAAGAATCTGTTGCTTGTTCATGTTCACATCTCCTTTTGACACTGTTATGATAACGCAGTGCAGAAAAAGAAGTGTCCAATATCGTGGACACTGAAAGACAAATGAAATATAATTTGACTATGAGTAAATCAAGGGTATTGAAACTGCTAAAGATATTACAGGAAAAGACGGACGCCAATCATCCACTCAACAGTGAACAGTTAATAGAATTACTGGCACTTGAGGATGAGAAGGTGGAAAGAAAGACTGTCTATGACGACATTAAGAATCTTCAGAAGTCAGGTTATCAGATCGAAAGCCTGAAAGGGGGAAGGGATGCCGGCTATTACTATGATGACAGTGTTTTTTCAGCGGCTGAATTAAGAATACTGGCGGATGCCGTAAGCTCAAACAACTTCATAACCGATAGGAAGACAGATGAATTACTGGAAAAACTCTTTGGCTTAACCAATGAACATGACAGAAAAATAATTAGTAATTCATTATCTTACCGTCATGACAAGGCCGGCAATGAACAGATCCTCTATAATATAGATGCCTTGCAGAAGGCGTTATATGAAAAGAAGGCCGTAACTTTCTATTATTTTGACAGAGACATTAAACGAGGAAAGAATTACCGTAAACATAAGGAACGTTATGTAAGCATTCCCTATGCCTTAATATGGAATGATGACCGCTATTACTTGATCGGTTATTCCGAGAAGTATCATGATTTTACTCATTACAGAGTCGACAGAATGGAATCAATACTACTGGAAGACAGGGAAACTGGAAGAGTGGAATTTGACGTCAACAGCTATGTTCAGAAGGTTTTTCAGATGTATTCGGGAACCAGCACAACGGTAAAGCTACGCTGTGCACAGAAGCTGGCTTCGGAAGTCCTGGACCAGTTTTCAAGAAACATGATTGTAACGGAAAATACGCCTGAATACTTTGTGATAAGTGTTAAGGTTGAACTGTCACCGGTCTTCTATTCCTGGCTGTTCAAGTATCAAAATGAAATAGAGATCATTTCACCTTCATCTGTTAAGGAAGAATATGTTAAAATGTGCAGAGAGATCATCGAGAGGTACGAAAAATGAAACTGACTTATACAAATACACCTGAAGAGGTATTGGAATATACACTTTTTGAAAGAATCAACAGTAAGGCATTTAATGACGAAACAAAGTCCTTGAGAAACATGTACAGAATATTGGCTGCCTTATTTGGCGTATGGGGCATAATTCAGCTTGTTTCATACTTTAATACTCAGGATCCAGGTAAGCTGGCCGGGGCTCTTTCTACATTGATAGTAGCCATACTGACCTTATTATTTACACCTCTTGGGGTCATGATCCGTAAGGCCTTGTTAAAATATGACATCAGAAAGGCTGTTAAGGACGTCAAGATGGCTGAAACCACCATTGAAATTGATAGCCGTAACATGAATTGGGCCAGTGGCAGTGACAGGGGAGTAGTAAGGCTAACGGAAGAATTAACCATTCATGAACATAAGGACATGTACATCATTGATGGCCGTAAGTGCCGTCTGGCCGTACCGGTAAGAGTATTCAGGAATGAAGATGAACGCAAGCAGTTTGCTAAGATGATCAATCTTGAAAACCGTCTGGTAAAGAACAAATAAGAAAAGAGGGATAGAGATGAGTCTGTTAATCATTTCCGGTATTTCCGGATCAGGAAAGTCTACCATCTGTAATACCCTGGAAGATCTGGGATATTTCTGCATCGATAACTTACCGCCAAAGCTGTTATTGCCAGTTGCCAGATTAATGAATGACGGTCAGGCAACCAAGAACATGGCCGTTGTCATTGACAGCCGTGCCAACTACATGTTTGACACCTTTGCCAGTGAGCTTAGTGCCTTGGATGAACAGGGCATTGATTACCGTCTGGTATTCATCTATACGGAACCTGAAGTCATTCTGACCCGTTTCAAGCAGACCAGAAGAAGACACCCATTAAGCGACAGCTATCCAACCTTGGAAGAAGCCATCGCTGCAGAATATAAGTTATGTAAGCCAATTCAGGAAAAGGCTGATATTGAGATCGATACAACTTACCTGAAGATAAGTCAGTTAAGAGAAAATGTCATCGATATGTTCAAGGAAGGCTCGTATGAAGGCTTGACCATTAAGCTTGTTTCCTTTGGTTACCGTAATGGCATCCCAAATGAAGCAGATCTGGTATTTGACGTAAGATGCTTGCCAAACCCATTCTATGTTCCTGAATTAAGAGATCATGATGGTGGGGAAGATTGTGTCTATGACTATGTCTTTTCATATGAACAGTCAAACATAATGGGTGAAAAGATTTTGGATTTCATTAAGTACTTCCTGCCATATTATGAACAGGAAGGCAAGAATGAACTGGTAGTTGCCCTAGGCTGTACCTCAGGCCATCACCGCAGTGTCGCCTTTGTCAGATATCTGAAGGAAAAACTGAAAGATACCAATTACCGCATCATTACGGTAAACCGTGACGTAAATAAGGAATTCTAGGAAAAACCGAAGTGTTACAGGTCTAACACTTCGGTCATTTTTTCTTCGTCGATGTCAATGTAAATGGTGTTATATTCCTTCATGGAAACCATGCCGGTCTTGGAGCCTGGGATCTTCTTAAGGTTCTTTATCAGTGTGTAATTAACTGGTATGGAACTTGATTCTCTGGCCTTTGAATAGTAGGCAGCCAACTGGGCACATAGTCTTATCTCTTCCTCATTAGGATGAGAAGTCGTAATTACGACATGAGCCCCATGCATGTCCTTGACATGGAACCAGGTGTCGGCTCTGCCGGCTTTCTTAAAGGTAATGTAATCATTCTGAATGTTGTTTTTACCAACATAGATGAACTTTTCATTGAACTCAAGCTTAAAGAAATGCGGTTCGCTTTCCTTTTTCTTTTTCTGATTGGTTCGTTTCGCTTTCAGATAGCCTTGGTTTTCCAGTTCCTGTCTGATTTCAGTAGCACTGAGGAAGTCAGCCTGTTCCAATTGTTCCTGTAGTACGGTGAAGTAATTGAGGTTTTCTCTTGTCTGATCTAACTGTTCCTCAATGTATTTCTGGCCAACGGAACCTTTCTTGTATTTCTGGAAACACTTGCGGGCGTTGCCTTTTACATCCAGCTTTGCATCCAAAGGGATCACTAAGATGTTGCCATCGTAATCTTCCAAGGTTACCTTTTCCATGCCCTTGGTTACCTTATCCATGTTGGCATACAGGGCATCACCATACTGGCGCCAGATGTCGCAGTTAAGTGCTTCCTGGTAGGCAACGTTAAGCTTTTCAATCTTGCCCTTGCACTTTTTTATTTCTCTTCTGGTGAACTTGAAGAGGTCACCGGTCTGTTGTCTGATTCTTTCGCGCTCTTCCTTGGTGAAGTAAATGTGATCCAAGCCTTCGCAAATGTCCATTTCTATAGGCTTAACACCCAAGTGTGTCAGGGGTATGCAATGAAATAACTCTTCATTTTTAGTCCGGGAAATGTAGATCTTATCAGAAGAAGCCAGCTTATTTAAGATGCTTGAATAAGACTCGCCATTGCTCATGCGGTAATGAAATTCATTTGACAGTAATGGTGAGAAACCAACCAGTTTTTCAAACATGTTTTCTTCCAGCTTTACATCATCAACGCTGAAAGGATCAAGCTTATTGTCCTGACTATCCGTTACCTTGAAGACAGCTCCCGGCTGAATCGTTCTTCTGGTATTTTCAAATGGAGGGATGTGCTTTAAGGCTTCTAGGATCTTACCGTTATGAACTAAGATCAGATTTGCGTACTTACCCATTAACTCAACGTATAATTCCAGTTTGATTCTGTCACCGATCTCATTGCGGTTACCCACTGTAATGATCAGATAACGGTCTAAGCCAGCCTGTTCAATTGACATGATCGTTCCGCCTTCAATGTACTTGCGCAGGACCATGATGAAGTTACTTGGCGTGGTTCTGGTAGGGTATTGACGGTCAGTCAGATGAATGCGGTTATAGCTGGAATGGCAGGATACCATTAACTGGTAACGCTGGTGGCCTTTCAATACGAAAAGCACTTCAGTATCGGAAATAAGATAGATCTTATTTACTCTGGCTGAAACTAACGGCTGTAACTGCCTTACTATTTGTCTTAGAAACATCCCATCAAATGCCATAAAACACCTCTACCTGATTATTTTAGCATACTGTTAATTAGTTTTTTATTGCTTTTATTCAGTTTTAGTAATATAAATATAGTAATTAATGGAGGTGATGGCGTATGAAAAGAGGTCTCTTAATTGTCATTTCAGGACCATCTGGTGTTGGCAAGGGCACAGTACGTGACAAGTTCATGAATGATCCTGAGCTCAATATCGCTTACTCTATTTCAATGACCAGCCGTAAGATGCGCGCAAGCGAAAAGGAAGGCGTTGATTACTACTTTGTTACCAGAGAACAGTTTGAAGAAGCTGTTAAGAACGGCGAATTACTGGAATGGACAGAATTTGTCGGCAACTACTACGGCACACCGCTTGCCAATGTTGAAAAACTACGCAATGAAGGTAAGAATGTCTTGCTGGAAATTGAAGTTGAAGGGGCAATGAACGTTAAGGAAAAATGCCCTGACGCTGTCACGATTTTCATCACTCCACCTAGCATGGAGGAACTTGAAAGAAGAATCAGAGGCCGCAGAACTGAACCTGAGGAAATCGTTCAGCAGAGACTGGCCAAGGCAGCCAGAGAAATGGGCATGGTTAATCAGTACAAGTACATCGTCTGTAACGATGACGCCCAGGAAGCAGCTGATTTGATCAAGGTCATAATCAAGCACCACATGGCTCAACAGGAGAATATTGATTAAAGGCTTTTCAGAGATGGAAAGCTTTTTTCCTGGCTTATTTTGTGTATAATTTAGATGTGATATTATGCAGATAGTAAACGTTTGGTTAGAACATCCGGTAATGAATCTGAATCGAACCTTTTCTTATGCCTTAAGTGACGAGGTAAGTGTTTCCCGTGGTGTAAGAGTAAGAGTTCCTTTGACAAATCAGACTGTCACGGGTATCGTTGACAGTATTTTTACTGTGGATTCACTAGAAGAATACTCTCTTAAGCAGGGTTATGAGATCAAGGAAGTAGTTGAAGTTCTTGATGAGGAGCCGGTCTTAAATGATGAGTTATATGAGTTAGGTTTATGGATGGCTCATGAGACCGTTTCACCAAACATAGCCTGTTTCCAATGCATGTTGCCTAACAAGATCAAACCTAAGAGCAACCGCAAGGCAGCCGTATTGAACTACTATATAAGTCTTTCTGATGAAACCTTAGCTAAGACTGAAAAGGAAAAGAAGGCCGTTGAAACTTTAAGAAACGGTGACATGTTAAGAAGTGAATTCAATAAGCTTTTTGGCGGTAATTATTCTAATGCCTTAGTTAAAAAGGGCATTTGTACGATATATGAAAAGGAACAGGAAGCCAGCTATGAGGCTTTGGACATCAAGGAAGCTGACTACCCGTTAACTGATGAACAGAAACAGGCTATTGATAAGATAAATAACAGTAAGAAGAATGTCATACTGCTTCATGGACTCACCGGCAGCGGTAAGACCGAAGTATACATGCAGCTGGCAGCTCAGAAATGCCGGGAAAACAAGCAGGTACTGATATTAGTTCCGGAAATATCGCTTACCCCGCAGATGGTCAAGCGAATGACCGACCGCTTTGGCAATAACATCGCCATTTATCATTCCAAACTGAATGACCAGCAGCGCTATGAACAGTATCAGCTGGTCAGAAACCATAAGGTAAAAATCGTTGTCGGTACCAGAAGTGCCGTTTTCATGCCTTTTGATGATCTGGGACTCATCGTTCTTGATGAGGAACATGATCATTCTTATCAGCAGGATACAACGCCAAAGTATCATTGCCGTGACGTTGCCATTAAAAGAGCGCAGACACATGGCTGTAAGGTGGTACTGGGCTCAGCTACCCCAACCCTGGAAAGCTATGCCAGAGCCATTAAGAATGTCTATGAACTGGTTGAGTTAAAGAACAGAATTCACCAGCAGTTACCAACCAGTCATCTGATCGACATGCAGAAGGAAATAAGAAAGGGTAATACCATTATTTCCTCCCAATTGGAAAAGGCCTTAGGGGAAAGACTGGCCAAGAAACAACAGGCCATTCTGTTACTGAACAGAAGAGGCTATACGACGATAATGAAGTGCCGCCAGTGTGGTAAGGTCGTGCAGTGTCCAAACTGTGATATTGCGATGAGCTACCATAAGGATACTAATAAGTTAATGTGTCATGTCTGCGGCTACGAACAGAGCGCTGACATGAACTGTCCTAATTGCGGGGCCAAGAACTGGAACAACTATGGATTAGGTACCCAGCGTCTGTTTGAAACCATTCAGACCAAGTTCCCGCAAGCCAGGATATTACGAATGGATGCCGATACGACCAGAAACAAAGGTTCTCATCAGGATATCTTGGAGGCCTTTGGCAGAGGTGAGGCTGATATCTTGTTAGGTACCCAGATGATCGCCAAGGGACTTGACTATCCTAATGTTACCTTGGTGGGCATCTTCAATGCGGATGCCTTGTTGGGTCGTACTGATTACAGAAGCGTGGAAGTAACCTTTGATCTGATCGTACAGGCCAGCGGCCGAAGCGGGCGTGGCTATGATTCAGGTGAAGTATATGTACAGGCCTATGACTGTAAGCATTATGGCATTAAGATGGCCGTTAATCAGGATTACATTTCCTTCTTCAATGAGGAAATGAATTACCGTCACATCGGTAACTATCCGCCATACTGTTACATGATCGCCATCAGCTTTAACAGCCGTAATGAAGAGCTGGTTGATGATGTTGCCTATTCAGCAAGTGAACATTTCCGGCAGTTTGATGATTTCAGAACACTGGGACCGTCACAACTACCAAAACAGATAAGTGAATACCGCCGCAGGATCGTATTAAAGGGTTCCAAGCGCGCTGAGTTAATAGAAAGGGTATGGGACTGGTACAGGGAACAGAACTTCAACAAGAATCAGTTAAAGATTCAGGTTGACGTAGACCCTTATGTCCTTGATTAGTTATGAATGTCAGAGAAATAGCATATAAGACACTGTGTGATGTAATGATAAAGAAAGACTACGCAAATCTGAACATGCGTAATTTTGACTATGGTCTTAATGAAGCTGATCAGGGCTTACTGACCCAGATCGTTTATGGAACCTTGAGAAATTACCGTTATGTCCGCTATCAGTGGATGCTTTATGTTGATAAGGTCGATGACCGCAAGCTGTCTGTACTATTGGACATGAGTGCCTATCAGATTTTATTACTGGATAAGGTACCGTCATATGCCTGCGTCAATGAGGCAGTGGAAATTGCCAAGAAGTTAAATGGCGGAAGATATACGACACTGGTTAATGCCGTATTAAGAAAGCTGGCCAATAACGGTCCGCAGAAGGTCAATGGCACTGATGAATACAATAAGTTAGGCATAGAAACCTCTCATCCTGATTGGCTGGTTAGGATGTGGGTAGCTCACTATGGCATGGAAACAGCTGAGAAGATCTGTTTTGAAAACCTCAGTGAAGGCCGCATTGCCCTAAGAGTTAATACTTTATTAACCTCAAAAGAAGAATTATTAAGAGATGAAAGATTCAGTGAGGGTTATACTGAAGGCAGTCTCTACTTTAAAGGAAACATTCTGGCAACGGACTATTTCCATGATAACCTGGTTATCATTCAGTCTGAATCAAGCCAGAAAGTAGTTGAAGTAGTTGATCCTAAAAAGAAGGACAGGATCCTTGACATGTGTGCTGCTCCTGGTACCAAGAGCATTCAGATGGCCATGAAAACAGGTGATGAATGTGACATTTATGCCGTTGACATCTATGAAAAGAGAGTAGAACTTATTAACAAGGCCGTAAGTAACTATAACCTCAAGAGCATCAAGACAATGTGTGAGGATGGCCGTAACCTGCCGGTCAAGCTTCCTCTTTATTACTTTGACAAGGTATTATTGGATGCGCCTTGTTCAGGTCTTGGCACATTGAAGCACAAGCCGGAAATCAAGATGAACATTACGGCCGGTGATCTGGATGACATTGTAAGATTACAGTCACAGCTGCTGGATTCAGCCTGTCTGATGGTCAGAAATAACGGTTATCTGATCTATTCGACCTGCACCTTGAACAAGAAGGAAAATGACAGGCAGATCAGCATGTTCCTTTCCCAGCATCCGGAATTTGAACTGGTTCATGAGGAGACCATCTTCCCATACGACCATCACTCAGACGGCTTTTATATCGCCAAGATGCATAAAAATGTGCTAGAATAATCAACGAGGAAATTATGACGTCGATATATGATTTTAGCTTTGATCAGTTAACTGATCTGATGATTTCTAATGGCTTTAAGAAGTTCAACGCAACTCAGGTTTTCCAGTGGCTTTACCGCCAGAAGGTTTCATCATTTGACGAAATGACCAATCTGAGCAAGAACTTAAGAGCCTGGCTGAATGAGAATTACAGTTGTGAAGGCCTGACAATGTTACAGAAACAGGTTTCCAGAGATGGAACCAGAAAGTATCTGTTCCAGCTTTCTGACGGTTCAAACATTGAATCAGTACTGATGCATTATGATTATGGCGACTGCATCTGTGTTACTTCGCAGGTCGGCTGTAACATGGGCTGTACATTCTGTGCTTCCGGATTATTAAAGAAGAAGAGAAATCTGACCAGTGGGGAAATGGCCTTGCAGGTACTGGAAGTTCAGAAGGCCGTTGAAGAAGACGGCATCAGAGTTTCTCATATCGTAGTAATGGGGATCGGTGAACCATTTGATAACTATGACAATGTTCTGAATTTCTGTAGGACAGTCAATCATGATCTGGGCTTGGGAATCGGGGCCAGACATATCACGATTTCAACCTGTGGGGTAGTTCCGGGAATCAGAAGATTTGCGGATGAACAGGTCCAGTATAATCTGGCAATTTCATTACACGCTCCTAACGATGAATTAAGAAGCAGGATAATGCCGGTCAATAAGGCCTATCCTTTAAGCGAACTTATGGATGCCTTAAGGTATTACGCAAGTAAGAACAACCGTCGCTTGAGCTTTGAATATATTTTATTAAAGGGTGTTAACGATACGGATGAATGTGTTGATCAGTTGATTAAACTGACCAGAGACTTTGACGTATATGTCAACTTAATACCTTATAACACAGTAGATGAACATGGCTATGTCTCAACTGACTATAAGACAGCCATGGCTTTATATAACAAACTGATGAGTCACAATGTAAGATGCACTTTAAGGCAGAAACATGGTGAGGACATCGACGCAGCTTGCGGTCAGCTAAGAAGCAAGTACGAGAGGAATCGCTAGTATGAGGGCATATGGAATAACCGATAAGGGTTTGAAAAGAGAACAGAACCAGGACAGTTATGTCATCGTGGAAGACGAGGACGTCACTTTCGTTGCGGTCTGTGATGGCATTGGCGGTCATCAGGCAGGGGACATTGCCAGCCGCTTGACCTGTAATCTTCTTTCAACCTGTTTTAAGAACCAATACAATAACAATCCGGAAAAATGGTTCAGAAGCGCGCTTAAAAAAGTCAATAAGCTTGTTTATGATGAATCAGAAACCAATCCGCATTTAAAGGGCATGGGCACTACATTAGTTGCGGCTGTAATAACCAGGCAGGCAACTTACATTCTTAACGTAGGTGACTCACGCTGTTACTTCATGGGTACAGACGGCGGTTTTACCCAGATAACCGAAGATCACAGCTTAGTCAATGATCTGGTAAAGATCGAAGGCATGGAGCCGGAAAAGGCTGAAGCTGTCGGACGTCACATCATTACCAAGGCAGTAGGCATCTGGCCGGCTGTTGAAGGTGACATATTCGAACTTACAGATGATTACAAATACCTCATGTTATGTTCTGATGGCTTGCATGACTACGTTGAGCAGGAAGACATCATCAACATTTTGAATGAGGAAAAGAGTATGCCTAAGAAACTGGAAGAAATGGTTGACAAGGCAAATGAAGTCGGTGGATTTGATAATACGACCGTAGTATTAGTTGAGAGGTAGAAGTATGGCAGCTAATATGATTGGTAACAGATACATAGTTTCAAAATTAATTGGTGAAGGCGGCATGGCAGATGTTTATCTGGCAATCGACTCAATTTTGAAGCGCCAGGTTGCCATTAAGGTCTTGAGAGGAGAACTTAATGATGACCCGGTCAATCTGAAGAGATTCCAGAGGGAAGCAAATGCCATTACCAATCTGTCTCACCCTAACATCGTAGAAGTATACGATGTAGGTGAGGAAAGTAACCGTAACTACATTGTCATGGAATATGTTCCTGGCAAGACTTTAAAGCAGCTCATAAAGGCCAGAGGGGCATTGCACCCTGATGAGGCCATTAACATAATGAAGCAGCTGGTTTCAGCTACTTCAAACGCGCACCGTAACGGCATCATTCACCGTGACATCAAATCACAGAACGTATTGATCAAGGATGACGGTACGGTAAAGCTGTCTGACTTCGGCATCGCTTCCACAAGTGATTCCCAGCAGCAGCTGACTCAGACCGATACCGTAATGGGAAGTGTTCATTACCTGGCTCCTGAACTGGCAAAAGGCCATCAGGCAACTTTCCAGAGTGACATTTACTCATTAGGCATCGTATTCTATGAAATGTTGACGGGGGATGTTCCATTCCATGGTGACACTGCCGTTCAGATAGCTCTGAAGCACATGCACGAAGAAGTGCCAAGTGTCAGAGCCTTTAATCCTGACTTACCGCAGTCAGTAGAAAACATCGTCATCAGATCTACGGCTAAACTTAAGAGTGACCGTTACGCAAGTGCTGATGAAATGTATAACGACCTGGTAACCTGTCTCGACTTATCCAGAAGCAGAGAACCTAAGCTGATCCTTGATTCCCAGCTCAAGCAGCAGCAGGAAAAAAAGGAAACCGAACATAAGGTAAAGGTAAAAGTCAGAAAAGACAGACCAAAGGCCGGGACTTTCTTAGCCGTTATCGGAGCGTTGGCACTAGGTGCCGCAATATTCTACATCCTGTTATTACTGTCCGGTAATATCGGTCCAAAGCCAACCAAGGAAACGGTTCCTGATGTAACTGATCTGACATTGACAGATGCCAAGGATGTACTTGAAAAGCTCAACTACAGTATTGAAGCCATCAAGTATGAAGCTACTGAAGACATTGAAAAGGATCACATCATCAGAACTTCACCTTCAGCCAATACGGAAGTAGATTCAAACACGACAATTATCCTGTATGTTTCCAGCGGCAAGTACTATGTCGTTGAAAACTACGTTGGTCAGAACATAAATTCAGTCAAGTCATTACTGGAAGCTGATGGCTTTACTGTTGACATCATTGAAGTCAGAAATGGCGACTATGATGTAGGAACCATCATCGAACAGAGCGTTGCGGAAGGAACCAAGATCGACCCGCAGGCTAGCAGATCAATTCAGTTTACAACGACAACGGCTGTTGCCTTTGTCATCCCGGCTAATCTTGAGGGTAAAAATGTTGAACAGGTCAAGAATGAACTTGAAGCCATGGGCGCTGTTGTTCAGCTTGTTCAGTTGCCTGTTGAAAGTAACATTGATCCTGAGACCGGTGAAAACATCGTGCCTTTAGGTACAGTTGTAACCGTAATGCCGCAGATGGGTACTTTCTATACCCAGTCTTCCGGCGCATACATTGAGTTAACTTATTATTAAAATGCAGGGACAGATAGTAAAGATTGTTTCAAATCAATATACGGTACTGACTGAAGAAGGAAGTTTTCTTCAGGTCGTTGCCATGGGCAAGTTAAGACTTGGCAATAAGCCGGTAGTTGGTGATAAGGTTGAATATGAGCTTCTGGATGGCCAGTATGGCATGCAGAAGATACTGGAAAGAAAGAACCAGTTGAGAAGACCGGCCATCGCCAACATTGATCAGGCCATGATCGTCATGAGTGCCATTGACCCGGTATTTTCCAGCATACTGGTTGATAAGTTAATATTCCTGATTGAATATGAAAACATTGAACCTGTCATTGTCATAACCAAGATGGATCTGGTTAAGGAAGATGACGAAGTATATAAATACATTGAAGATTACAGAAAGAGTGGTTATAAGGTAATACTTAGCGGCCATGACTTTGAAATAGACGACATCAAGGATGCCTTAAAGGGCAAGATAACCGTTCTGACAGGACAGTCAGGGGTAGGAAAGAGCACCTTGTTAAACAAGCTTGATCCTGATTTTGCGGCTGCCACCCAGTCAATTTCCAAGGCCTTGGGCAGGGGCAAGCATACCACCAGACATACTCAGTTATATCCGGTCGGTGATGGCTGGCTGGCTGATACCCCGGGTTTCTCATCACTTGACTTTTCATGGCATGATAGCCTTACCTTAGCCGGCAGGATCAGGGATTTCCAGAATCTGCCTGACTGCAGGTTCAAGGATTGCCGTCACATAAATGAACCAAATTGCGAAGTAAAGAAAGGTGTCGAAGAAGGAAGAGTTTCTTCGATTCGCTATAAACATTATCTGGAAGTAGTTCCACTGTGTAATCAGAGAGAGGAGTGGCAGAAATGACAATAATATCACCGTCAGTTTTATCAGCTGATTTTTCCGATCTGAAGGGACAGATCGAACACCTCAATACCTCAAAGGCAGAATGGGTGCACTTTGACGTAATGGATGGCCATTTTGTTCCTAACCTGACATTTGGCCCTGACATACTGAAAGTATTTGATAAGTTATGTACCAAGAAGCTTGATGTTCACATCATGGTTTCAAACCCATTAAAGGTAGTTGATTACTTTAAGAACAACAATATCTACATGATGACTTTCCATGTTGAGGCAGTAAGTGACAATACCCTGATCCCGACAATTGAAAAGTGCCGCAAACTTGGCTATAAGGTTGGCATCTCAATCAAGCCTGATACCAGATGCGAAGAACTGTTAGGTATTCTGGATAAGGTTGACATGGTATTAGTCATGTCTGTAGAACCTGGCTTTGGCGGTCAGAAGTTCATGCCTAAGGCACTGGAAAAGTTTGACTGGCTGCATAATTACCGTGAGGAAAACAATCTCCATTATCTGCTGGAAGTTGATGGCGGCATTAATGAAGAAACCGGCAGAAAGTGTGTTGAACACCATTGTGATGTATTAGTTGCCGGCAGCTATGTCTTCAAGCATCCTGAAGGAATAGAAGCAGGAGTAGAAAGCTTACTTAAGTAATGAAGAAAACACTATTGTTAATACTGGTCTGCATCTTCTTATTAGCTGGCTGTAAGAGTGAGCCAAAGAAGACTGCCGCAGATTTTGCGAAGGAATATGAAGTCTCTGAAGACGTCAAGGTAAAATATCTTTCCACTAACCAGCTTGATGATGTTTTCAAGGGAACACACGTTACTCTTGTATCAACAGACAAGTATAAGGAAGCTGTTCAGGTGCTGTGTCAGGAAGTTGACAAGTACGATGGTCTCTACATTTATTATCTTAACAGTAAGGACATGAAGGACAGCGGTGTCAGCATGGACATCAATGACATTAAGGATGTTCAGAACTTCATTGCCTTTGTTAAGGAAAGTGACATCGTTGACTACATCAACCTTGATGACTTTGTCTTCAGTGATAAGGAAAACCTGGCTTTCATATATGATGTGATTCTGGATTCAATTACCAGAGACCTGAAGCCAGGCTGCAGTGACAGATGTTAGTTTAGAAATCATGAATAAAAATAATAACCCCAAAATCAGGTTAAAACTGATGATATGTACCCCTAAATGATATGTACTCTCCATCTGCTTGAGTTTTTGAATATAACTGGGTAAATGAGGAGTATATTTCAGTCTTTACCATTTAAGCATTTCAATCTTCCACAGAAATATATGACACGCATAAAAAGCCACTACATACTGAAATATGTAATGGCTTTTCAATTTGCGTTTTTGCTTTTCCAACTGTAGTATTCATCATCCTTTTCGGTATTGACGGTTTCATCAGTTGGTTCATAGACGTAGAATGTTTCCTTCTGATACAGGTTCTTGAAGTCTTCAAAACTTAATAAATAATGACTGTTCTTACCGTTAACGGCGATACGTTTTCCCTTGATGTAAAAGGATGTACGGTCAGCTGTAAGGACTATTTCCTTATCGTTAAGATATTGAATGACCTGATGGAAATTATCGATCTTTTTCATAATAAAAAAGTTAGGATTACCTAACCTTATTATTTTGCCTGTTGAGCTTTCAAGGTTTTTAGAGCTCTTGCAGACATCTTAACTGTCTGTGGTTTGCCATCGATCATAACCTTAACTTTCTGTAAGTTAACATTCCATCTACGGCGAGTAGCTCTTAGAGAGTCAGAACGCTTGTTACCTGTAACCGGACCCTTACCTGTTACAACACATACTCTTGACATTCAGTGACCTCCTTTCAATCTTTCGCTTGATTATACTATCATGGTTGATGTAAAAATGCAAGAAATTATTAATCGAAAAAGGGCTATTTTTGCAAAGTTTTTTATATTTTACAGTAATATTTAACTAGTAAGTATGATAAAATATAGGTAAATTTATAGGGAGGCTTATCATGGCAGAAAATCAGATTCTTGCAGCCTTACAAATTGAGAGTAATGAAGTGCGCTTACTAGTAGGCGAAGTTTTTAATACACGTTTAAATACATTGAAAAAAGAGACCGTTGCCTGCAAGGGTTTGGACGGAATCAGAATAGTTGATCAGAAAGCCGTAGCCAGTGCCATCAGACAGGCAGTAGACAGTGCAAGTGCTCATTTGGGAACTCCAATCGAAAGTGTCTTACTGGCAATACCGGCTTATCGTTTTAAGAAGGAAACCAGAACTTTCAGCAAGGTCATCGATTCAGGTGATGGCCGCATCAAGGCTGATGACATCAAGGACATGTACCATAAGGCACTGACAGTCAATGTCGGCAGTGACATCGTCGTTGCCAATGTTGCCTGTAACGTCTATAAGACCAACGGCATTACCTATCGTAAGTTACCGGTAGGTGAACAGTGTGATGTCTTGGAAGCTGATATTGACCTGTTATGTTGCGATAAGCTGACAGCTTATGACTATGTAACAGTAGTTGAACAGGCTGGCTTAAAGGTACTGGACATATGTCTTGATAACTATGCCCTGGCTAAGGAAGCTGCCTTATTTGAACAGACCATGAGAAACTATGTTCTTTCAATTCAGTTTGAAAAGCAGCATACCTTATTCTCAATCATCTACGATGGCAAGATCGTAACCAGTGAAAATGAAGCAATCGGTTATGATGCATTGGCAAAGGCCATTGCTCAAAGATATTCATTACCTGAGAACATTGCCGTTAAGCAGTTAATGAAGCATGGCAGACTTGCTCAGAAGGAATTTACAAACAGACCGGTATACATGTGGACAGCCAATCAGGTCACTAACATGATCAATGACTATGACCTGCATGAAACCATTAAGGATACCGCAGATTATATAGCCAAGGATTTCCAGGCCTTATGTGAACCGATACTGAATCAGGAAAACGTAACCGTAATGGTATCAGGTGATGGCGTTGAAATCGAAGGCGTTGACAGATTACTGGCTGAAAGATTCAACAAGCCTGTTAAGTGTTATTATCCTGAAACACTTGGTGCCAGAGGAGCAAAGTGGGCAGTACCGTTAGGCCTGTTCTACTCATACATCGATTCTCAGATCGGCCCTGACAGTAATGAATCAAGTTTGGATGTAACGGCCTATACGGCTCATCTGAACAGCAGAGTAAATCATACAAATCATGAAGAGGGATTTACTTCCCGTTTAAAGAACATGTTATTTAACAACCAGAAGAATAGTTGAGGTGAATAAATATGAGTGAATTAACTTTCAATAATGTAACAAAGATTAAGGTATTCGGTATTGGTGGAGCAGGCTGTAACGCTGTTAACCGCATGGTTGAAGACGGTGTTGCCGGTGCTGATTTCTATGTAGCCAATACAGACTTACAGGTCATCAGAACTTCAAAAGTAGAAAACAAGATCCTGTTAGGCGCTAACACAACTCATGGTCTAGGCTGTGGCGGTAACCCAGATGTTGGCAGACAGGCTGCATTGGAAAACGAAGCAGAAATCAGAGAAGCCGTAAAGGATACTGACATGGTATTCATTACTGCCGGCATGGGCGGCGGTACAGGTACAGGAGCTGCACCGGTATTTGCCAAGTGTGCTCAGGAATCTGGTGCCTTGACAATCGGTGTCGTAACAAAGCCATTCGCCTTTGAAGGACGCAGAAGAATGATGCAGGCTCTTGACGGTCTTGATGAATTACGTAAGCATGTCGATTCAATCATCATTATTCCAAACAACAAGGTAAAGGAAATCTTAGGTGACATTCCATTTAAGGATTCATTCAAGGAAGCTGACAACATCTTACGTCAGGCTGTTCAGACCATCACTGATCTGGTAAGCTTCCAGGCAATCATCAACCTTGACTTCGCTGACATCAAGTCAGTCATGAGCAATCAGGGTATTGCCCTTATCGGTATCGGTATGGACGATGGACCAGACAGAGCTGTTGAAGCAGCCAGAAAGGCTGTCAGCTCACCATTACTTGAAGCTGATATCTCAGGCGCAAGAAATGCCATCATCAATATCACAGGCGGTAACGATCTGACAATTAACGATGCCAATGCCGCTGTAGATTATATAAGAAACGCTGCCGGTGGCGACATTGATGCCATCTTCGGTGTAGCCTTCAACGAAAACCTGAACAATACGATCATCGTTACCGTAATCGCTACAGGTTTTGAGGAAGCAAGTCTTGAAGAGCAGCAGGTAATTTCAACACCAAAGGTTGAAGTACCTAAGCAGACCTTCCAGACTGAACAGCCAAAGCAGCCATCTCAGCCAGTTGAAACTCCGGTTTCAGCACCGCTGGATACAGATTTCTTCGCAAGAAGACGTTAATTAAACAGAACAACCCCATAAGGGGTTTTTCTTTAAAGGGGATTTATGCAGAAATACAAGAAGACTAACGATACATCCTATGCCTTGGGAACCGAGCTTACTCTGGAGCTATTAAAATATCATCCTAGGGAAACGGTAAGCGTATACGTTCATTCCAAGCAGAAGGATAACGAAATATACCGTCAGATCATTAAACTGTGCAAAGAAAACAGAATTGAGGTCATAAACAGCGACAAGGCTTTTAACATCGTTGATGCCAAGGATAACTGTTATATCATGGGTGTCTTTAAGAAGTTTAGAAATGACATCCGCAAGGACAGAAACCATGTCGTACTGGTCAATCCAAGCAACATGGGTAACTTAGGCACGATCATCAGATCATGCGTTGGCTTTGGTATAAATGATTTGGCCATCATTGCCCCAGCCGCCGACATCTATGATCCGAAGGTCATCCGTGCCAGCATGCGTGCTTTCTTTGGCTTGCACTTCAGTTATTATCAGAGCTTTGAAGAGTATCTTAATGATGTAAGTAAGAGAGAAGTATTCCCATTCATGCTGGATGGGGAGGTTAAACTTCATGAGGTAAAGGTGCCGGAAAGATATTCGCTGGTATTTGGTAATGAAGCTACCGGCTTACCGGCTGAATTCCATGAGTATGGTACATCGGTAGTAATTGAGCAGCTTAATACAATTGATTCGTTTAATCTCGACAATGCCGTCAGTATCGGTATTTATGAGTTCACCAGGGGAAAACTACAGGAGAAATAACTATGATACATGCAGAACTCACAATAAGATCCGTAGCCTTGGAAATGGATACCAAGGTAAATGTCCTGTTACCTGAGGACAGACATCAGACAGTAGATACCAGAGGTAAGAAGTATCCGGTATTATACATTCTCCATGGCTATAAGGAAGACTGTTCCAGCTGGCTGAATCTTTCAAATATTTTCCTATTATGCCGTGATCTTGATCTGATAGTTGTAATGCCAAGTGCCAATAACAGTTCCTATACTGACATGGTCTATGGTCAGGCCTATTACACCTGGATCTCAGAAGAGTTGCCGGTAAAGTTAAAGAACTACTTCCCGATAACTGATGACCCGGAAAAGACCTTCATCATGGGTGAATCAATGGGTGGTTACGGTACGTTGCGCATAGCCTTAGGCAATCCGGAAAAATATGGCAAGGCTGTTTGTCTTTCTGGGGCAAACATGATAAACAGAATGGATGAGACCTCTAACAGATTCATCGGCATTTACGGTAATAAGGAAAACGCCGTAAACGGGGATGGAAACCTGGAAAATCTGGTTCAGAGAATAAAGCAGGGAAATCTTAAGACGCCTGAATTCATGTTCATGTGCGGTACTGATGACTTTGTCTATGAAGGCTGTAAACAGTTCGCCAGTTACATGAAAAAGGAATTGCCTGATACAGTGATAAAGGAAGAGTACTGGCCGGGTCTTCATAACTTCTTCTTCTGGAACCAGGCCAATCCAAAGGCCCTTAAATTCTTTGGCTTTGACATTGAAGAAAACAGTGTAATCTGATGTGCATTAAGCACATCTTTTTTTTCGGTTTGTTTAGGAATGTTTGTCTCCACTGGCAATAGGTTTAGTGGAGGGAAACTTATGAGGATATTGAAATATTCCAGAAACATGATCCTGGCAATCGTAACAAGCATTTTGTTAAGTGTTTGTCAGGGACAGTTCACAGTAAAAGCAGAAACAGAAATACCTGAAGAAGTTACCGTTACCAAGGTAGGTGGGGGAGTGGCCATTGGTACTAACGGTTGGGTACTGTATGAGGAAGAAAGTGCCTTTGGCATGTTTACCACTGATGGCGGCTCCATGACTTCACCGGTATTATGCGGTGATGCCTTCATACCGGCCCCGCTTCATGACTTCAACTTGGAAAAGAAGTATGGGGCAAGCTGTACACTAGTAGGCAGTAACTATGAAGGCATAAGTGAAGTAACGGATAATTACATTAGGAAGATCGTCTGGTATGGCTGGTTAGGACCTAAACAGTGGTCAGGTTTCAGTAACAGTGCCTATAATTATTACATTGGTTCTAACAAGAACGTACTTGAGTTACAGGGAAGTCCGTACGCCAACAGTACGGATGTTTCAGCTGCGGCCATAACCCAGAATACCTTAAGCCATTACCGCAATAACAAGCAGCTTCATGATCCGATTGAAGCCAGGGGTGTCAGAGCCTACATTTCCTTTCTGGAAACAGCCAGTGATGACATCCCGGCCTATTTCCATGTCTATCAGTTAATAACCACTAATGACCGGCAGGATTTCTTCTGGTTCAGTTATTATCCATCAGGAGACGTAAGCCTGCGTAAAGGCATTGGTAGTGACAGTAATCTGATAAAGGATTATCCTGACTACTTCAGTCTGGGAAACGCTGAGTATGAGGTAAAGGATGGCTTGGGTAATGTCGTTGGTAAGCTGGTTACTGACGCAAATGGTGACAGTAATGTCTTAAAGGAACTAAAGACCGGAACCTATACGGTAAGAGAAGTAAAGGCACCTAAGGGTTTCAAACTGAATAATAATGTTGAAACAGTTGAAATCAGGGATGGTGAAACAAGCGTAATCAATGTTTCTGATGAGCCTGATCTCTTGATTGCGGATGTTTTATTAAGAAAAGTGGCCGATAATAATGAACCAATGAAGGATGTCCAGTTCAGGGTAACTCATTACCGTGAACTGAAAAATTCTATTGGTGAACTTGAAGGGTTAAGCGCTAAGAGAAGCTGGGTTTTCAAGACAGATGCCAATGGTGAAATAAAGGCAGATAACAGCCATAAGGTAAGCGGTGATGAATTATACCTTAAGGATAACGGGCAGGCCGTATTATTGCCTGGTACATATCTTTTTGAAGAAGTCAGTACACCGGAAGGCTTCATTAAGGCAGATCCATTCCTTAAGACAGTTGACTATGATAATGCTTCAGGAAATCTGACATATTTGGTACCTACTGTTAAGAACATTCATGAGGGTTATCTTGAACTAAATAAGAAAGCCAGTGATGAATTATTAAGCATTACTCATCCAATTACCGGCAGTCAGTATACGGTATTTACTAATGGCGAATGTAGCAATGTTGCCAGAACCATGAACAATGAGGAGGCAGTTCTGACAATTGGGGATAACGGGTATTCTCAGAAGATTGCCTTAATGCCTGGCAAGTACTATCTGAAGGAAACTCATGCTCCAAGAGGCTGGGCACTTGACGAAAATGTCTATGAGTTATTCATCAGCAGTTGGAAGACAACGACCCAGCAGTTAATAAACAAGCCTCAGACCATTACCATCGTCATCCAGAAAGTAGATAAGGAAACCGGAGAAAGAATTCCGCAGGGCTTGGGTGAGTTTGCGGGAGCTGTATATAAGGTTGAACACTACGATGTGATCAACGATGTGATGGTGAAGGATGGCGAAATCGTGCTTGATGAAAACGGTCAGGGTAAACTGGAAAAACTGGTTCCCGGTCAGTATACGGTCACGGAAATAAAGGCGCCTGCCGGTTATGCCTTAAACAGTGAACCGGTTGAAGTAAGAGCAGGAATAAAGGAAGATAATACGGCGGTATTTGTCTATGAAGTGGAATCATTGGAAACAGTTACCAAAGTCCAGATAATCAAGAAGACCATTGATGAAAGTGAACTGGAAGTACCGTTAGAGGGAGCAGTATTACAGATCGAAGATGAAAACGGCAATGTCGTAGTCAATAGCTGGGTAAGTACAACTGAACCGGTAGTAATTAAGGGACTTAAGCAGGATCAGAAGTATTACCTAGTAGAAACAAGTGCGCCTGAAGGTTATCTTGCATTGACTGGCAAAATTGAATTTACGGTAGGTAACGAAGAAGGAATGATCGAGGTATTCAATGAACCGTTACCGGAAATAGCCACATCTGCAGTTTTTGAAAATGGTTTGAAGATGAGTGAACCTAGGGAAACTGAAGTCATTGATGAAGTTGACTTAAGCAGATTGAAAAAAGGCGGAAGTTACCTGATCAGGGGCGAACTGGTGGATGAAGAGGAGAATGTTATTTCATCAGGTAATCTGGAATTTGTGGCTGAAGGAAGAAATGAGATAAGAGAAATCAGCTTTTCAGTTAACGGTAAGGAATTAGCGGGAAACAAACTGATCGTATATGAATATCTGTACAGAGAAAATAACGGTGACTGGGAAGAAGTTGCCAGACATAAGGATCCTTACGATGAGAAACAGACCGTATATTTTACAAGCCTTGCTACAAGCGCCTTTGACGGGGCTGATGAGGACAAATATCTGTTGAATCAGGGTGAACAGGTCATTAAGGATGTCATCAGCTATGAGAACTTATTGCCTGGTGAATATGAGGTAGAAACAGTGTTGGTTGACAGTAACACTTCAGAAGTCGTTTTAAGTGAACAGGAGAGGCATAAAGTTGAGGTGAACACTTTATCGGGAAGCTTTGAAACAACGCTTAAAGTTGATGGAAAGGCCTTAGAGGGAAGAACACTGACGGTGTACGAGTACGTATATCAGAATGACAAGTTAGTGGCCAGCCATTGTGAAAAGGATTGTGTTTCACAGATGATCTCCATACCTTCAATCATCACCAACGCCTCAAGAACATTTACTTCTGAACAGGAAGATTTCAGCTACGTTACGGTTGATGAAATTGTCTACGACAACTTATTGGCTGATGGCAGTGAATATGAAATGACGGGAACCTTGATCGATAAGAAGACCGGAAACATCATGAAGGATGAAGCAGGAAACGACTTAACTTCCAGCGTATCATTTACCCCTGAAGAAAGCTCAGGAAGTATTCAGGTAAGCTTTGAAGGTGACGGTAATCTGGTTAAGGGAAACGAGGTAGTAGTATATGAACAGCTTAAGAAGGATGGAAAGGTATTTGCCTTGCATAATGACCTGAATAATGAAAAACAGACTGTTGAATTTCCTGATCTTAACATCAAGGTGTTAAAAACAGATGAAAACGGCAAGCCATTGGCTGATGCCTTATTACAGGTACTGGATGAAGAAGGAAATATTGTCTGCCAGTTTTTAAGCGGTGAAGATGAAGATGGCTTTGACATCAGTACCTATGTCAAAGGTGGTAAGAAATACGTTCTTCACGAACTTGAAAGTCCATTTGGCTATAAGAAGGCAGAAGACGAGGAATTCATAGCTGAAGGAGTTGGTGAAAAGGTACAGCTCATTGAAATGAATGATGAACTGGAAAACATCAGAATCAAAGTTATTAAGCTTAATGAAGAAAAGAAGAGACTGGCAAACTGTGAGTTTACGGTTTACCTTGACGATAAGGCAGTTGAAAGAAAGATGACCGACCTTAATGGCGAAGTAATGTTTGAATTACCGTATCGCGCAGGTTACTACCTTAAGGAAACGAAGGCACCGGAAGGCTACTACCGTAATGATGAAAAATATGTGGTAATAATCAATGAAGGTTATGACTTTGAAAAAAACATTGTGGAATTCAATGTAACTGATAAGAAGATACCGGTGGTTGATACTGGTGATAACAGTAATCTGTACATCTGGTACGCTTCGGCAGCTTCATCCCTGTCGGGAGCAGTTTACATTTTACTAAGAAGAAGGAAACAGAACCGGTAACGGTTCTGTTTGCATATTAAGTGCATAGTTGTTTTCTGATTGTTAAAATATAGAAAAAAGTGAGGAAACAATATGGAAGAAAAGGAAATACAGGCTCGCATAGAAAAGGGCAGAAGTCTGATCAGAACAGGCTATGACCCAACGGATTATTCTGATTATCAGACTGATCAGGATTTAAGAAAGCCGCAGCCGCCATTAGTAAAGGCACCAATGACCGATAACATCATTGACTTGCCGATAAGCTTTGAAGGAATCTGGTACAATCATGACTTCCTGAACATCATTAACAGCCGTTCATCTCACCGTGTCTTTACCGAAGAGAAGATGAGTTTATTACAGCTGTCATTCTTATTATGGTGTTGTCAGGGGGTCAAGGACATCCGTGGCAAGGCCTATGCAACATTAAGAACTGTACCGTGCGGTGGGGCCAGACATCAGTTTGAAACCTACATGACCATTCAGAATGTTGAGGGTCTTAAGGATGGCTTATATCACTATCTGCCAATGGGCCATAAGATCGAATTCTTAAAGGAAATCGATGACATTAAGGGCTTCATCAGTAAGTCCTTAGAAGGGCAGTCATGGGCTGCTAAGGCCAATATCGTATTCTACTTCAGCATGGATTTCTACAGGGTAGAATGGCGCTATGGCATCTTTGCCCATAGGGTGGCCTTGATCGATGCCGGTCACATTACCGAAAACATCTATCTGGCTTCTACGGCTTTGGATTTAGGTGGTTGCGCAATTGGCTCAGTAGATGGCAAGTATTGCGATGAAACATTTGGCCTGGATGGTCAAAATGAATCAATTTTCTATGCTCATCCGGTTGGAACGGTTTCCTTAAAGGACAGCCAGAAGGAACACGACTTTTACGCCTTTGTTAAGGACGCCGGCTGGTAAAGTGTTATAATGTAGATAAACAGGGGAGGTAAATAATAATGATTAATTTCGTATACTATACACCAACCAAAATGGTGTTTGGTAAGGACACACAATATGAGGTAGGCAAGCTCGTAAAGGAAACTGGCGCCAAGAGTGTTCTTGTTCACTATGGCAGTGAAAGAGTAGTAAGAACAGGTCTGATTTCAACCGTCACAAAGGCACTTGATGAAGAAGGAATCAAGTACGTAGTATTAGGCGGTGTTGTACCAAATCCGCATCTGTCTAAGGTAAGAGAAGGCATAGAGTTAGGAAAAGCCAATAATGTTGATCTTATTCTGGCAGTAGGTGGCGGCAGTGTAATTGACAGTTCCAAGGCCATTGCCTATGGCTTAGGAGAACCTGACAAGGATGTCTGGGAATTATACCGTCATGAAAGAAAGGCTCTCAAGTGCTTACCGGTAGCTACAATTCTAACTATCGCAGCAGCCGGTTCAGAAATGAGCAACAGTTCCGTAATTACCAATGAAATAACCGGGGAAAAGAGAGCCTATGACGATGATATCGCCAGACCGGTATTCTCAATCCTCAATCCTGAGTTCACCGTTACATTACCTGATTATCAGACCATGAGCGGCTGTACCGACATGATGATGCACACCATGGAAAGATATTTCTCAACTGCCGGTAACATGGAGATCACTGATGCCATTGCCGAAGCATTAATGAGACAGGTCATGAAGACATCTAAGATCTTACATAAGGATCCAACTAATTACGAAGCCAGAGCAGATGCCATGTGGGCAGGAAGCTTAGCTCATAACGGCTTGACAGGTTGCGGTACCAACAGTGACTGGGCAACTCACTTACTGGAACATGAATTAGGTGGCATGTTTGACGTAACTCATGGCGCAGGCTTAGCAGCCATCTGGCCAAGCTGGGCAAGATACGTTCATGATAATGACATGGACAGATTTGTAAAGTTTGCCTTAAATGTCATGGAAGTTGAAAAGCAGCCAACTGATGAAGAAACAGTAGAAGCAGGCATCAGAGCATTGGAAAACTTCTATCATGAAATCGGCATGCCAATCAACATGAAGGAATTAGGCATTGAACCAACTGATGAACAGATCGACAAGCTGGCTGAATCATGTGCAAGGGCAGCGGGCGGTCCATTAGGTTGTGCAAAGCCATTATTAAAGGAAGACATGGTCAAGATCTATAAGATGGCCAGATAATCTGAAAACTTGTTTTAGGCATAAAAAAACGATTAAACCTGAGTTTAATCGTTTTTCTTCTAACTTTTTGCTTCTTCAAGAGGAGTATTGGTAATCTGATCAACCTGTTCACCCTTGAAAATCAGCATGACGTCATTTTCCAGTACGACCGTATCACCATTAGGAATGATCTTTTCATCTCCTCTGATGATCATGATGATCAGCCAGCACACCAATCTTATATGAAAACTTCTCGGAAACAACACAAAGAAGAATTACCAGCGAAACCCCAGTACAATATTACTGATCATTCAAAATCACCCCTAATTAAAAAATAAGGGTTTCTTTTGCATGAAGAAACCCTTAATTCTGATCTTTAAAAAAAATGGAGCAGGCGACGGGAATCGAACCCGCATCATTAGCTTGGGAAGCTAAGGTTCTGCCACTGAACTACGCCTGCGTATTTCATATTGTATCATATTTTTTAGGTTAATTAAATGTTATAATCAATACGAAGAAGGTGTTGAATTGAAAAAGATATTAATGCTCTTTGGAATATTACTGCTGTTATGTGGTTGTTCAAACAGTAATCCTGACGCCTTGAAATTCAAGCAGGATTATGAAAAACTGAACGGTCAGACAACTGAAAGCGGCAATAAGTACAGAGAGGTAGAAATAGATGCGAAGAACCCGTTTGTCTATGTCGAACTGGATGAAGTCTTAAGAAGGATGGACAATGGTGAAACGTTCATTGTTTATTTCGGGGCCAACTGGTGCCCATGGTGCCGCAGTATTCTTACTACGGTCATAAAGACAGCCAGGGAACTAAAAATTGATAAGATCTATTACGTTGATGTCAGAAAGGACAATGATCATGACCTTGACATCCGTGAC
Source organism: Erysipelotrichaceae bacterium (assembly GCA_017459795.1). Lineage (GTDB taxonomy): Bacteria > Bacillota_I > Bacilli_A > Erysipelotrichales > Erysipelotrichaceae > RUG521. The sequence continues at coordinate 31,814 of JAFUCG010000061.1, forward strand.
AGTTACGCAGTCGATGAAAGCGGCAGGATCTATCTTTCTCACGAAGGTACGGAAGCTTATCACAAGTTCATTGAAAGAGCTTCGGAAGTTCTGGATGACTACAGCCGGGAGGATGTTCCAACATTGGATGGTACTGAGTTTGAAGGAGCTAAGAGAGTTGGAGCGCCAAACTTCGTATTAATAGAAAAGGGCCAGGCAGTAAACATGATCACAGGAATCAGTTCCTTACAGTCTGATCCATATCAGGAATTAAATGATGACATCTTACAGGATGTAAGCGATATGTTCACAAAACTGTTTGAACAGTATCTGAAAGGCAGGTAATTAACATGAACAATAAGAAAACGATATTACCGATATTACTGGTATTAGTAATCGTCGCCTTCATTTCCGGCTATCTTTTGGGTAAGGGAAGTAATCAGCCGCAGAATGAACCGGTCGATAATCCAATCACCATCGTAACGCCAACTACTGATCCAACTAACCAGGGTAATGGGAATGAAAACCAGGTTAAGGAAGACGGACAATATAACACAAAGGAAGAAGTAGCCTTGTACATTCACCTGTACGGTCACTTACCGGACAACTACGTTACCAAGAAACAGGCTAAGGAAAAAGGCTGGTCCAGCGGTTCCTTGGAGGCTTATTTCCCTGGCTGCAGCATTGGCGGGGATGTTTTTGGAAACAGGGAAGGCTTACTTCCTGAGAAAAAGGGCCGGACATATTATGAATGTGACATTGATACTGCCGGTAAGAAGAGCCGTGGGGAAAAGCGAATAGTCTTCTCAGATGACGGCCTGGTATATTATACCGATGATCATTATGAGAGTTTTGAATTACTGTATGGGGAGGAATAGTCATGAACATCATCATTCTGGACTGTAACATGATGACTTCAAGAGAAGTCGCATATGATTATATTGAACACATCTGCCGTTTCCCTGACTATTTCGGCCATAATCTGGATGCCTTAAGTGACTGTCTGGGTGAATTTTCAAATGATGTCATCGTTGTATTGATGAATCATGAGGCATTGGAAGAAAACCTGGGCAATTATGGCAATAAGCTGTTAAAGGTATTTAAGGAAGTGGCTGAAGAAGATTACAGCTACACATTGATCGTTAAGTAAGATGAAGATTCAGAAACCGAAAATCACCTACATTGAAAAAGGCAGGCTTGATGAAGACGAACTCTTTCAGAAGGAGTTTGAGGGAAACGGTAAGAAAGATATTGAAGTTAAGTCTCTTACCGTTGACAGCTGTATTTTTCATGATGTTGATTTTTCAAATATTAAAATGGAAGATGTCGATGTATTAGACTGCATCTTTGAAAAGTGTGACCTTTCAAATCAGGTGTTTGACGATCACATAGTCAGAAGGGTACGTTTCAAGGAGTGCAAGCTTGTCGGGACATCATTCATAAATGCGGCCTTAAAGGATGTCAGTTTTACTGATTGCATGGCCCGTTACATCAACCTGGCAAATGCCAGCTTACAGAATGTAGAAATCAGAAACAGTGACTTCTCAAAGATGTCACTGTTAAATACGGAAATGAAGAGTGTGGAAATAAGCGGCGGTACGATCGCTGAAAGCGAGATCTATCAGACCTCAATGGACGGCATGGATCTTTCCACTACTTCCATAGAAGGACTTTCAGTTGACCTTGATTCAGTAAAGGGAATAACCATTGATCCTTTACAGGCAACTGACTTATTGGGATTATTAAGGATAAAGGTAAAAAGATGAAGAAAGCTGAATTACTGGCTCCAAGTGGCAATTTTGAATGTGTAAGAGCGGCCGTAGCCAATGGCGCTGATGCCGTATATCTGGGCGGCCAGCTTTTTAATGCGCGGGCCTATGCGGCTAATTTCTCAAATGAGGAACTCGCCAAGGTCTGTGACTTTTGTCATGGTTATGACGTAAAGGTATATGTAACAGTCAACACTCTGTATAAGGATGAAGAGTTTAAAGAGTTAATGGATTTCATTAATGAACTCTATTGCATGGGTGTTGACGGTTTGATCATGCAGGATCTGGGTGCCATCGACTTAGTCAGAAAGATGTGGCCTGACTTTCCGGTTCATGTATCTACTCAGCTGACCAGTAATTCCCTGGAAGACATCAGGGCCTATGAAAAGCTGGGAGTTAAGACCGCAGTATTGTCACGTGAATTGAATCTGGAAGAAATAAAGCACATCTGTGAGAACACGGAGATGAGAATAGAAACCTTCATTCACGGTGCTCTTTGTGTCAGCTATTCCGGCCAGTGCTTAATGAGCAGTGTCTTAGGTAACAGAAGCGGTAACCGTGGCAAGTGTGCTCAGAACTGCCGTTTGCCATATGAATTATATGAAGAGAATAAGAAAGTAAATGAAGGAAGATTACTATCTACCAAGGACATCTGTACCCTGGACTTATTGCCTGAATTACTGGAGACAGGGGTCGCTTCCTTAAAAGTTGAAGGCAGAATGAAGAGCCCTGAATATGTGGCAGGTGTTACGGCCATATACCGTAAGTATCTGGACCTGTATTACTCAAATCCGGAAAACTATCATGTTGAAGAAGCCGACAGAGACATATTGAAGCAGCTGTTTAACAGAGGCGGTTTCTCTGAAGGTTATTTAAAGACGCACTCCGGTGTGGTAATGATGTGCAAGAAACATCCGAAAAGCTGGGGTGTACCGGCTGGCGAAGTAATCAGGTATGACTATAAGAAACAGCTGGCAACCATCAGGTTCAGAAAGAATCTGTTCCCAGGTGACGGCATTGAAATATGGTCAGATGATGAAGAGGGAACAGGTACATACATTAACAAGCAGATAAGTGCCAATTCAACTGAAACTCTGAAGATCAAAGGTAAGATAAATCCAAAGCAGCCTGTATATCAGACTTTTGATAAGAAGTTGAATGAGTATCTGGATTCTACCTTTGCGACAGTCAGAAGAAAGAGAAAGATAACAGGCTTCGTTAAGTTATTGAAAGGTCATGACGCCGAATTAGTGTTCAGATGTGATGGCGTTGAAGTAAAGGTAACAGGACAAAGTGTCGCTGAAGCCTTAAATCAGCCACTAAGTGAAAATAGCGTCAGAGAACAGATCTCCAAGATCGGCAATTCCATCTTTGAATTAACTGAATTAAAGGTCGTCATGGGTGATGATGTCTATCTGAATAAGTCAGCCTTGAATGCGCTGAAGAATGAAGCTTGTGAGCAGTTACAGAAGAAAATAGAAAACAGTTATCACAGAGTCAGCCGCAGGCATGAATTAAGTGAACATGAATATAGGGAATGTTCGGAAAAGAAACTGAATGTTTCCGTAAGTGATCAGGCTCAGTTTGATGTTGTATGTGGCAATGAGAATGTGGATACCACATATTGCCTGTATAATGATGAATTAATGAGACATCTGGATGAGTTCATCAACAAGGCCCATGAAAATGGCAGGAAGCTGTTTGTCAGATTACCAAGGATCTTCCGACAGTATGTCATTGACAAGTGTAAGGAAGACATTGAAAGACTGAATAAGAGTGATATTGATGGCTATCTGATTACTAATGTCGGTCACTATAACTATCTGATGAATTCAGGAAAGGCATTACGTCTGGATTATACCGGTAATGTCATTAACAATTACAGCTATGACTACTGGCAGGATAAGGTCGATTGCATCACCATGTCAATTGAGGCAAGCGTAGAGCAGATAAACAGTGTTTCCGGCAGCTGTAACAAGGAAATCATTGCCTATAGCTTATTACCTCTGATGGTCACAAATCAGTGCCCAATCGGCAATTATGCCGGTCACAAGCTGGATTCAATGTATTGTGAGAAATACGGTCATAAAAACCAGTATTACCTGAAAAACGGCAGTAACAGTTTCCCGTTAATTACTGACTGTAAGAACTGTGTCTGTCAGATCTACAGTTCTGACAAGCTGGATGTCAGTGACAGAATCAATGAGTTTAATGTTGATAACATCAGAATTGACTTCATTAATGAAAAAACTGATGAAGTAAGAAAGGTAATGGAAAGGTTTGCCAGAGCCTTGAAGGGAACAAGCGTAAAGAGCGATTCAGAGTTAAATATCTATTACAGAACACTACTATAAAAAACACATCCCTGGGATGTGTTCATGAGAAGAATATGTATCCGAAATAGATGAACAGCATGTACCATATTACATTGGTAAAGCCTAATGTTGAAAAGGCAATTGTCAGGAAATTAAAATTAATGACACCCATGTAAATGAGCATGAAGACAATGAATACGAACATGATGATCATTTTCTTTAACCAGGTATCACCCATGGTTTTCTTATGGTCATTCAAGGCTGCTCCAAAGACGAACAGTAACAGAACAGTAAGAATCGTTAATAATTCTTCCTTAAAGGTAATGAAAATGTATTCTCTGACTAATAACAGCAGGAATGATCCGGCAATCAGAATGAGAAATGGTAAACCGTACTTGCGCATGATGACCTCCTAGTTAATGATCCGGGCATTCTGGAAAGCCATGATGCAGGCAAAGATGCGGTAGCCAATCTGCCATAAGCTGCCTGTGCCACTGGAAGCCAGAAAGGCCAGGATGGCAGGTAAGTTACCGCCAAAAATAAACATGTCACTGACAAAAATGGCTAACAAGGTCAAAACGACAGCCAGTATGGAAAACTGGATCTGTACGCCTTTGCCATAGCGCTGGATCATCCAGCCGATCGCAAAACCCATGGCCACAAATAGAATGCCGAAGTAAACTGAGAATAATCTGAATAATAAAACAAAAGCCAGAGTACATAAGGCAGCTGTTGCCAGTCCAACAACAATTGCGTTGGAAAAGCGCTGCTTTCTGGTTATGGCTGAACTGTTATATATCTTAAACATATTACATCTTCTTTCTAAAAATAACATTGACATTATAGCACAATGCGGTAAAATATTTTTGCCTAATGAGTCGAAATATGTGTTGACTTATTAGGGAAAACTATGTTATATTATCAAAGCGCAGGAAAGCGTTGTGGAGGTTTAGCTCAGTTGGGAGAGCATCTGCCTTACAAGCAGAGGGTCAGCGGTTCGAGCCCGTTAACCTCCACCATTTTTGCCGGATTAGCGCAATTGGCAGAGCAACTGATTTGTAATCAGTAGGTTGGGGGTTCGAGTCCCTTATCCGGCACCATTTTTGTTCAGTACATATGTGGGAGGGTAGCGAAGTGGCTAAACGCGGCAGACTGTAAATCTGTTCCTTCGGGTTCGGCAGTTCGAATCTGCCCCCTCCCACCATTTCTTTTTTAAGGACACAGAGTTAAAGGGTTTAGAGAATGGGACGTAGCCAAGTGGTAAGGCACCAGACTTTGACTCTGGCATTTCGCTGGTTCAAATCCAGCCGTTCCAGCCAAGCATGACTCGTTAGCTCAGTCGGTAGAGCATTTGACTTTTAATCAAAGGGTCGGGCGTTCGAATCGCCCACGAGTCACCATTTCCATGCGAGTGTAGTTCAATGGTAGAACGGCAGCCTTCCAAGCTGCATACGCGAGTTCGATTCTCGTCACTCGCTCCATCAGTTACATCCGTCGCTTAGCGATGTTCACATATAGGGCTTAATCCAGA
>JAFUCG010000062.1 GCA_017459795.1 Erysipelotrichaceae bacterium
AAAAGGCCGTTGACGGCCAGTAACAGTTGAAAACACATAGTGACTTCGACGTTGGCGAAGAACGGCTTAAGACGTTGGTGAGGTAGACATGAGGCTTATAGCCTCAGTACAAACCACCCGTTTTACGGGTGGTTATGATTGGCTGACTGAGAATAGGTTCATTTATTCGCTACTTTACTTATAGATGTTCCTTATAAAATAGTTATATAAAATAATAATCGTTGTTGAGTGCAAAAATATTTTGTTTTATAATTGTGATGGAAAACAAGGGAGGCATAACTAATGACAAAACAATTCATGTCCATGGATGGTAATACAGCTGCTGCTCATGTCGCTTATGCGTTTACAGAAGTTGCTGCTATTTACCCTATTACTCCAAGTTCAACTATGGCTGAAGTAGTTGACCAATGGGCTACACAGGGACGTAAGAACGTCTTTGGCAGTACTGTTAAAGTAGCTGAAATGCAGTCAGAAGCCGGTGCAGCTGGTGCTGTTCACGGTACATTACAGGCTGGTGCTTTAGCAACAACATTTACTGCATCTCAGGGATTATTATTAATGATTCCTAATATTTATAAGCTTGCCGGCGAACTGTTACCAGGTGTTATCCACGTAGCAGCTAGATCTTTAGCAAGCCGTTCATTAAGTATCTTCGGTGACCACCAGGATATTTATGCATGCCGTCAGACAGGCGCTTGTATGTTAGCTTCAAGCTCAGTACAGGAAGCCATGGATTTGGCAGGCGTTGCTCACTTATCAGCAATTAAGGGCTCAGTACCATTCATTCACTTCTTCGATGGTTTCAGAACATCTCATGAAATCCAGAAGGTTGAAGTAATGGATTATGATTATTTAAAGAGCTTAATCGATCAGGATGCTTTAGAAGCATTCCGTCAGAACTCAATGAATCCTCATGGCAATCCAGTTACCAGAGGCGGAGCTGAAAACGATGACATTACATTCCAGGGCAGAGAAGCTCAGAATGAACATTACAACAAGATTCCTGACATCGTAAATGATTACATGGCAGAAATCAGCAAGCACACTGGCAGAGAATACAAGCCATTCGTATACTATGGCGCACCAGATGCTGACAGAGTTATCGTTGCTATGGGTTCAGTTAACGAGACAATCGAAGAAGTAGTTGATGCTTTAAACGCTTCAGGCCAGAAGGTCGGTGTTGTTAAGGTTCACTTATACCGTCCATTCTCAGCTAAGTACTTCTGCAATGTCTTACCAAAGACAGTTAAGAGAATCGCTGTATTAGACAGAACAAAGGAAATGGGCACACGTGAACCATTGTTCCTGGATGTCTTAAATGTATTGAGAAATACCGACATCGAATTAATCGGTGGCCGTTATGGTATCTCAAGTAAGAATACACAGCCTAACCAGATCAAGGCTGTATATGATGAATTATGCAAGGAAAACCCAAGAGAAGAATTCACATTAGGTATTAACGATGATGTTACACATCTGTCATTAGATGTTGACCCAACATTCACAGTACCAAGTGATTACACTTCATGTCTGTTCTGGGGCTTAGGCTCAGACGGTACAGTAAGTGCTAACAAGTCTTCTGTTAAGATCATTGGTGATAACACTGACTTATACGCTCAGGCATACTTCCAGTATGACTCTCGTAAGGCTGGCGGTGTTACAAGAAGCCACTTACGTTTCGGCCCTACACCAATTCGTTCTACATACTATGTAACAAACATTGACTTTGTTTCATGTTCATTAGATTCATATGCTCTGAAATATGACCTGATCGCTGATCTGAAGGATGGCGGTACATTCTTACTGAACACAACATTAGACAAGGATCAGATCGCTGACTACTTACCTAACAGAATGAAATATCAGTTAGCTAAGAAGCATGCTAAGTTCTATATCATCAATGCAACAGACATCGCTGCAGAAATCGGTATGGGACGTCATACTAACACAATCTTACAGTCTTCATTCTTCGCTCTGAATACTCAGATCATGCCATATGAAAAGGCACTTGAACTGATGAAGGCTGCAGCTAAGAAGTCATATGGCCGTAAGGGTGATGACGTAGTTAACATGAACTACAAGGCTATCGACTCAGGTAACGAAGGCTTAGTACAGGTTGAAGTTAAGCCAGAATGGGCTGAATTAGATCCACACTTCGAATTACCAAAGACAGGCGATGCTTACATGGATGAATATGTTAACCAGATCGGTAACTTATACGGTTATGAAATGCCAGTATCAGCATTCACAAAGCACGGTGTATTAAACGGTTCAATGAGAAACAACGCTTCTTACAACGAACATCGTAACATCGCTGCATTCGTTCCAAAGTGGAATCCTGATAACTGTATCCAGTGTGGCTTCTGTTCATTCGTATGTCCACATGCAACAATCAGACAGTTCTTATTAACTGATGAAGAAATCGCTAATGCTCCACAGGAATTTGAAACAATCAAGGCTATGGGCAAGGGCGTTGAAAATCTGAAGTTCAGAATTCAGGTTTCACCAGACAACTGTGTAGGTTGTGGCTTATGTGCTAAGGAATGTCCAGGTAAGGCTGGCAACAAGGCATTAACAATGGTTGATGTTAAGGAACAGCTGCCTCAGGCTCCATTAGCTGACTACTTATACAAGGAAACAGAATATAAGAGCCAGTACTTCTCAACTGATACACCTAAGGGTTCTCAGTTCCTGAAACCTTACTTTGAAGTTTCAGGTTCATGTCCAGGTTGTGGTGAAGCTCCATACTACAAGTTAGTTTCACAGTTATTCGGACCTGACATGTTAGTAGCTAACGCAACAGGTTGTTCTTCAATCTACTGCGGTTCAACACCATCTACTCCATTCGTTAAGGATGAAGACGGCAACGGTGTTGCTTGGGCTAACTCATTATTCGAAGACAATGCTGAATTCGGTTATGGTATGGCTTTAGCTAGAAGCTACAAGAGAGCTTCAATGTTAAAGATCATGGAAGACGAATTAGAAAACGTTGAACCAGAATTAAAGGCATTATTTGAAGAATACTTATCAATCAACGGCAACCGTGCTGAAGAAAAGCGTTTACAGCCAGCATTAGTTAAGGCATTAGAAGCCAGCGCTAATGAAAATGTTAAGCCTTTATTAAAGGATGCAAGAGACTTAGTAAGCGCATCAGTATGGATCGTTGGTGGTGACGGCTGGTCATATGATATCGGTTACGGTGGATTAGACCATGTCATGGCTAATAACCTGAACGTTAACGTTCTTGTATTGGATACAGAAGTTTACTCTAACACTGGTGGACAGTCTTCTAAGAGCTCACAGGCTGCTTCAATCGCTCAGTTTGCAGCTGGCGGTAAGGCTGTAGCTAAGAAGGACTTAGGCCAGATCATTATGAGCTATGGACATGTATACGTAGCAAGCATTTGTATGGGTGCTGACCGTGTTAAGGCTATCAAGGCTCTGAAAGAAGCTGAAAGCTACAACGGACCATCACTGATCATTGCTTACTGTCCATGTGAATTACACGGTATCAAGGGCGGCTTATCTAAGCAGCAGCAGGTACAGAAGGAAGCTGTACAGTGCGGTTACGTAGCATTATACCGTTACGATCCAAGAAACGAAAAGCCATTAACAATCGACTACATGAAGCCAGACTTCGATAAGTTCAGAGACTTCTTAATGGATGAAGCTAGATATAATAACTTAGTTAAGGTTAACCCTTCAAAGGCTGAGGAATTATACGAAAAGGCTAAGAGCGATGCTCAGAGACGTTTCAACAACTTATTAAAGAAATACGAAGCTCAGTAATCGTTAGAAATTCTTTTCAATAAAAGACTGCAAAAATATCTGCAGTCTTTTTCTTTGCTTTGTAAATAATGTATAATGGAAGCGTAGATGTATTGGGGGAATTGATTATGAAAAAGGTTATAACTTTATTAATCGCAATGATGTTACTGTTAACCGGCTGTAAGGGTTTCAGTTATACATTTTCAGGCAGCAGTAATAATGTCACCATTGAAGCTACGGCTGATGACGGCAAGTATGGCGAATCATCTTATTTCACATTGGACAGTGATGAAAAGATCGTCATTACTACTGATTTGAAAAAGGGTGAACTGCAGCTGGAATTCGCAGAAGCAACAGTATTCATCGATACGGACAGCTCATCAGATGATGTAACCATTGGCAAGGTTGTACATACCGTAAAAGTTTCTGGAAATGATACGGAAGCATTTGAACTGCCTGCAGGTGACTATGTAATACTGGTAACAGCTTCCGGCAGAACTGAAGGAAAAGTACTGGTTGACCTCGTAAAGAAATAAAATGAAAAGAATCACCGGATAGCGTTCCGGTGATTCTTTTTTTAACTGACTGATTATTGTGTTGCTTTTCCTTCGTTAACAATTTCGCTGTATTTCTGCATGTTTGCGGAATTGTATTCGGTCATCAGCTCAGGGTTACATTCCCTGATTCTGTTTATTATCTCAGGATACTGGGATGCATCCTTGCCGGCTAAGGCTACATATAAGCCCTGACGCAGGTAACCGGCTAAGATATGTTCTCTGATGTTATTAACCTGGTCAACCATTATTACATCAGGCATGAAGGCTGTTGTTACAGTCTTACGGTTGAACAGGAAGTTTCTGGTAAATATTGGATCTGCGTTACTGACAGGTGCATTGCCAAGTTCATCTGCTGCCTTGTCCAATAACAGATATGTCTTCAACATTCTGATCATCTTGCTGACTCTGGTTTTATGCACAAGCAGCATGATCAGGGAGGCAACTAAAATAAAGAAGGAGATGAAAGTGATCAGGGATACTAACAGTACCTTAGTCTCGTTTGAAGTGTTTACTGACAGATAAGTATCGCCAAAGGTATCATAGTAATCAGTATATTCCATATCGAGATACTCGCATACTTCATCGACGAAAGCGCTGGAAGGGGAAATAATCGTTCCCCATAAACGGAAAGAAACCGCCTCACTGTTTTCATCGTCATAGAACTTCTGCTGCTTTGACATTTTGTCAAATGTTTCATCATTCAATAAAACTATATAATAATACCATTCATCCTCTTTTATCTTTTCATCCATGACGATATGGAAATGTCTGCCGTCTCTGTAACTGATGCTTTCACTTATGCCGGTAACATCCAGATATGCCTTATCGCCGGCTCTTAAGTAAGCACCATTATAATTTACATAATCTTTCTGTTTGCTTTTAGGAACTTCGTTGGAGAATCCTGTTCCCGCGAAATACACCCCAGTCAAAATGGCCAAAGTTGAAAAAATAATGGCAAGTTTTATCCATAGAGGTGTTTTGAAGTAACGCTTAATGAGTTTTTTACTGGAATTCATGGGTTCTCCTTAATGAAAATGGCGGAGGATATGAGATTCGAACTCATGCTAGCCTTACGACTACTAACGGTTTTCGAAACCGGCCCCTTAAACCGCTTGGGTAATCCTCCGTATAAACTATATTATATAATATAAGGCTTAAATAGAAAGATGACAGTTTATGAAAAAATGTGTAATTATGAAAGTGCTTTCATGAAAATGTTTACATTTGAATTAATAAACAATGAAAAAAGTAACTGACACATACCTGAAAAAATATTGACATATTTCATCAAAAGTATAAAATAGGTTTATTAGAATTAATAATTCTATGCGTTTTTTCAAGAAGGGAGAAAAAAATGAAGAAATTATTAACAATTTTACTCGCAGTTACTATGTGCTTAACATTTGCAGCATGTGGTAAGAAAGAAGTTACTGTTGATGAATTCCGTGAATTTAACGCTGAAACCTATGGTGCTGAAAGCACAACTATTTATAACGATGCTTTCGGTGACTTCCTGACAATCTACCAGGAAGCTAAGGCAAACACAACAGACATGGCTAACAGATATGCTATGATGGCTGTTGCTGAAGCTAAGTTAATGGAATCTGCAGTAATGTTACCATTGTACACACGTGGTGGTAACTACGCTATCTCAAGAGTTGCTCCTTATACAGTAGGATCTGCTTTATGGGGAACAGATGCTGACAGAAGTGATACATTATTAGTTACAACAGAATTCATCACTGCTGCAGATAGAACTGAAATGAGAGAAAAGTACAATGAAGTAAAAGGTACTGGCACTTATATGCAGTGGGCTAAGGAATTCTTAACAAGCAAGGGTTACACATTAAAGGATTCTTACACAACTACATATACAGGTGAAAACCAGACTTGGGATGCTTTAGCTACTTCAAGACAGGCTGACACAGACAAGATCGTTGATACATACGCAGGCTTATTAAGATATGACTGTGAAGGTATCCAGCAGCCAGAATTAGCTACAGGCTATGAAATTTCAGAAGACGGCTTAACATACACATTCACAATCAGAGATGGTGCTGTATGGACAGACTCACAGGGCAGAGAAATCGCTCCTGTTACAGCTGATGACTTCGTTGCTGGCTTCCAGCACATGTTAGACGCTCAGGGTGGTCTGGAATGGTTAGTTGAAGGCGTTATCGTTGGCGCTACAGACTACATCAATGGCGATCATGACTTCTCAAAGGTTGGCGTTAAGGCTACTGATGAACACACATTAGTTTATACACTGGAAGGTGTTACACCTTACTTCCCATCAATGCTTTCATACAATATCTTCGTTCCAATGAACAGAGCATTCTATGAATCATTAGGCGGCGGCTTTGGTGATGCTTATACAGCTGACATCCAGTATGGTACATCTCCAACTACAATCGCTTACTGTGGACCATTCTTAATCACAAGTGCTACAGAAAACAACTCAGTTGTTTACAAGGCTAATCCATCTTATTGGAATGCTGAAAATGTTAACGTTAAGTCATTCACATTGTTATACAATGATGGCACAGATACAACAAAGGCTTACAATGATGCTAAGGCTGGCACAATCGATGGTGCAGGTTTAAATACAAGCACAACTGTTTTAGCTAAGCAGGATGGTTTATTCGATGACTATGCATATGTTTCATTAACAGAAGCTACAACATTCGTATCATTCTACAACCTGAACAGATTCGCATTCGCTAACACAGCTGATGGCACAGTTAAGTCTACTCAGACAGCTAACGATGCTAACAGAACATACAATGCAATGCACAATGTTCACTTCCGTAGAGCATTATCTATGGCATATGACAGAGGCGCTTCACAGGCTCAGAGAGTCGGCGAAGAATTAAAGTTAAACGCTTTAAGAAACTCTTATACACCATACAACTTCGTTTCATTACCAGAAGAAACAACAATCAAGATCAACGGCAAGGATGTAACATATCCAGCTGGCACATTCTATGGTCAGATCATGCAGGATCAGATCGATGCTGATGGCGTCAAGATCACTGTTTACGATCCAGAACAGCCAAACGGTGGCGACGGCTTCGATGGCTGGTATAACCCAGAAAACGCTAAGGCTGAAATGGATCAGGCTGTTAAGGAATTAAAGAGCCAGGGCTTCACAGTTGATGCTGAAAACCCAATTTATGTTGATTTACCATACTATGCTTCAAGTGAAGTATATACAAACAGCGCTAACTCATATAAGCAGTCAGTTGAAGCTGCATTAGGTGGATTAGTTGTATTGAACTTAGTACCATGTGAAACAGCAGATGAATGGTATTATGCTGGTTATTACACAGACTATGGTTACGAAGCTAACTATGATATCTATGACTTAAGTGGTTGGGGCCCAGACTATGGTGATCCATCTACATATCTTGATACAATGTTACCAGAAGGCGCAGGCTACATGGTAAAGTGTATCGGCTTATGGTAAAATCGATTTACTGTAAATCCTTTTAGTTAAAGTTTAATTATAGGAGAGTAATACATTTTACTCTCCTATATATTTCTAATAAGGAAGGTGTTGTTTTATGACTAAATATTTGCTCAAGAGATTACTCCACGGTTTATTTTCGGTCGTCGCTGTAGTTGCATTGGTTATGATGTTAATTTACTCATTAATGGATCGTAACCTTATTTTTGCGAATGACCCTCAATATACTAAGCTTAATAACAATATAAAGAAAATATATCAGTATCAGCAGTGGAAGTCATATGGTTACATTGAATATGATAACTATGATGACTTTATTTCACGTCTGCATTCAGCCGGTGAGATTTCTGATTCAGATTATGAAACCGCTAAGAAGTTAGGCAGAGATGCTACAAAAGATAGTGCAACTACAAAGAAATATGTGCAGATGTTTACTGATTACTATGATGATTTAGGCTGGGATGTAACCAGACTGAACGCAATTTCATATGGTGGTAACCGTATTGCCAGTGGTGGTGATCCAAAATTGGTTGCCAGCCGTGATATCCCATTATTAAAGCGTCTTTGGGATTATTTTACAGGGTTAGTAAAAATAGATGATATTAATTATGCTTCAGAAATTTCCGGGGAAAGAGGATTGACCTTTACTCTCCATGATCCATTGTATAATGGCAGTTTTTCTCCTGCCATAATCGGTAATGGAACTGAACATAAGTATTTGTTATATCTTGATTCGCAATTCCCTTATATTCATCAGAATATAATTCAAATAAAACTCGGTACATCATATTCAGTTAAGAAAGGTGTCGACGTATTCGATAACATTACAACCAGACAGGGTTCATATGTTATGAAGGAAGTTACTTTCCCAACCGGCTTAACAGAAATGAGTGCTGACGATCTGCATACAGCTAAATACATAAAGGGTTCTCAGAACGCAACTTCAATCAACAGTGCACGTTTTGTGGACGATTATACAAATGTTGATACCTACAAGAGTTCAATGTCCAGAATCGGTTTCTCATTTGTCATTGGTATCATTTCAGTTATCATTGCTTATCTGATTGGTATTCCAGTCGGCGTTATCATGGCCAGAAAGAAAGACAAGCTCATTGATAAGATCGGTACAGTATATGTAATCTTCATCATTGCTGTTCCATCATTGGCTTATATCTTCCTGTTTAAGGCTATCGGCGGTAAGTTAGGCTTGCCAACAACCTTCATTACAGAGAGACTTACAACCACAATGTACATCTTACCTATCATTTCATTATCATTGCCATCAATCGCATCATTAATGAGATGGTTACGTAGATACATGATTGACCAGATGAATTCTGACTACGTTAAGTTTGCCAGAAGCGGTGGCTTAACTGAAAACGAAATATTCACCAAGCACATTCTTAAGAATGCCGCAATTCCAATTATTCACGGTATCCCTGGAAGTATCCTTGGATCATTAACAGGTGCCATCATTACAGAACGTGTATACGTTGTTCCTGGTGCTGGTAACTTGTTGACAACAGCTATCAACAGTTATGACAATGGTGTTATTGTCGGTATCACACTGTTCTACGCAATGTTATCTATCATTTCAATTATCTTAGGTGACATCTTAATGGCAACAGTTGACCCACGTATTTCATACACCACAAAGAGCAGATAGGAGGTAGGAAAATGAGCAAGGAAAAAATCGCTGAATTAGGCATGACCAATGAAGAATTATTCTCATTTGTTGACCATGACAATTTGGAATCTGAAAAGATTACAGCTCCTCGTTATTCTTACTGGCAGTCTGTATTCCGTGTATTCTTTAAAAAGAAAATCAACATTGTCATTCTGACATTACTGTTTATTATTATCGTGTTTGCCTACATCTATCCAATGATTTATCATTATGATCCGTTCGCAAACCTGAACAGACCTGAATTAAAGCACTTGAATCCATCAAAGGCCATCAGTGTCATGGGCTTGAGCATTCACTCAATTCTTGGTACTGGTGCTGCAGGACAGTCTACATTTGATGCTATCTGGAATGGTTCACGTATTTCCATTTCTCTGGCATTTGTCTGTGCTGCCATCAATATGACCATTGGTGTTCTGATTGGTGCCGTATGGGGCTTCTCAAAGAAGGTTGATATCTTCATGACAGAGGTCTACAACATCTTAGGTAATGTTCCTTATGTATTATTCATTTCCGTAATGGTTATGTTATTCAGTGCAAGCTTCTGGACAATGGTATTTGCCCTGACTATTACTGGTTGGCTGGGCATAGCTTACTTCATCCGTACACAGGTAGTAATTATCCGTGACAGAGAGTATAACCTCGCCAGCAAGTGTCTTGGTACTTCAACCATCAAGATTGCCATTAAGAACATTCTGCCATTCATGACATCAGTTATCGTTACATTACTGGCATCAGAAATCCCTTCATACATTTCATATGAAGTATTCCTGTCATACATTGGCATGGGCTTATCTGATATGTCATTAGGTAAACTGATTTATTCTGCAGAAAGTTCAATGGTAACTCCAGGTTGGGAATTTGAATTCTGGAGCCCAGTTGCCATTTCATCAATCATTACCGTTGTATTATATGTTGTTGGTCAGAACTTAGGCGATGCCTCTGACCCTAGAACACATATGTAGGAGGTAACAGTATATGGAAGAAAAGAAAGTACTGTTATCAGTTAAGGACCTGGAAGTAAAGTTCCATGTCCGTGGCAGAATCCTTACTGCCATCCGTGGCATTTCATTAGACATTTACGAAAATGAATCTATCGCCATCGTTGGTGAATCAGGTTCAGGTAAATCAGTATTTACCAAGACTTTCGCCGGCATGCTTGATTCAAACGGTTTCATCAGTAACGGCAGCATCATCTTAAATGATGAAGCCTTACAGGATACTGTAGTAGATTTCGGTGAAAAGAGCAGAAGAACTGTTCAAAACACTTATAACAAGCTTAATGAATATTCAAAGCTTGAATTCGGTGCCAAGACATATAACGAAATCAAGGCATTGGAAGCTGAAAAGGAAGCCAAGAGCAATATCAGTGATGAACTTAAGGCCGAATTTGAAACAAAGATGAATGATGTAACTCATGACATTACTGAGTTACAGAACTACAGACAGACCATCGCTTCTTCAAACAAGGAAGAGATCAAGTCTACAAATGAAAAGATCAAGACACTGGAAGCAGAGTTAAAGAAGCTTTCTGACGACTTGAAGGCAAAGTCCAGAGAAGCCAGTGAAGCTGCTAAAAATGACAGCTCATACAACGCTGCCTATACAAGCAAGCATGATGAACTGACTGCCAGATACAAAAATGAAATTACTGCTGAAGTTTCTGAAGAAACAAAGCAGAGAAACATGCTAATTGCCAAGGAAATTCAGTTATCATGTGGCCGTTTCAACTGGAGACAGCGTACAAAGTCAATCAATGGCTTACTTAAGGTTTTAAAGCAGGCTATGACAGAAGGCAAGGAGCTTAATGATGAAGAGGTCAGAAATGATCTGTTTGACAATGTTACATTCCGTGTTAAGTATCTGGATGAAACAGATAATCAGTTACATGGTACAACTGTCATCAACCTGGCAAAGATCAAGAGTGAAAAAGACTGGACTCAGATCAGAGGAAGAAGAATTGCGACTGTATTCCAGGACCCAATGACTTCCTTAAACCCAATCATTACAATTGGTAAGCAGATTTCTTCAATCATCATCAAGCACCAGCAGTGCTCAGAAGTTGAAGCCAGAAGAAAAGCCATCGAGTTAATGAACAAGGTAGGCATTCCAAAGGCTGAAGAAATATTTGATGACTAGCCATTCCAGTATTCAGGTGGTATGAGACAGAGAATTGTTATCGCCATCGCCTTGAGCTGTCAGCCAAAGATCCTGATCTGTGATGAACCTACAACCGCTTTGGACGTAACCATCCAGGCTCAGATCCTCAAGCTGATCAAGGACCTGCAGAAGGAATTCCAATACACCATCGTATTCATTACTCATGACCTTGGTGTAGTAGCTAACGTAGCTGACAGAGTAGCCGTATTATATGCCGGTCAGATCATTGAATTAGGCACTGTTGAAGATATCTTCTATGATCCTAGACATCCATATACCTGGGCATTACTGTCATCATTACCGCAGCTGGCTCAGAGAAATACCGAGTTATATTCAATCACCGGAACACCGCCATCACTTTATAACAATATCGTTGGTGACGCGTTTGCTCCAAGAAATCCTTACGCAATGAAGATCGATACCATTCTGGAACCTGATCTGTTCCAGGTATCAGAGACACATTGGGCAAAGACATGGTTATTAGATGAAAATGCACCAAAGGTTGAAAAGCCTGAAATCATTCAGGACATTCATGAAAAGCTGATTAAGGCATTTAACATACGGGAGAGTTAATTATGGCTAAGAAAGATAAGAATTTAGAACAGACAGCAACGGCCAAGACTCTGCCTGAACATGGCCCAATCGCTGAAAACGGTAAGGAAATATTACTGTCCTTAAAGAATGTTGACATCACATTCGGTAAAGGCGAAACAGCTGTAGAAGCTGTAAAGAACGCATCATTTGACATCTATAAGGGAGAAACATTCTCACTGGTAGGTGAATCAGGAAGTGGTAAGACCACCATCGGCCGTGCCGTCATTCGTGTTAACGAACTGGCAGGCGGCGAAATTGATTACAAGGGTGTCAGAATCTCAGGCAAGATTCCTAAGGAACTTGACAGAGAAGTCATCCGTAACATCCAGATGGTTTTCCAGGATCCTGCTGCTTCATTAAATGAACGTGCAACTGTTGACTACATCATTTCTGAAGGCTTATACAACTTCAAGTTATTTGAAGATGAAGCTGACAGAGTTCAGAAGGTAGAAAACATGATTAACGCCGTAGGCTTACTGCCTGAACATCTGACTCGTTATCCACATGAATTCTCAGGTGGCCAGAGACAGAGAATAGGCCTTGCCAGAGCAATGGTCATGGAACCTGAGTTAGTAGTCGCAGACGAGCCAATCAGTGCTCTGGACGTCTCTATTCGTGCTCAGATTTTAAACCTGTTGAAGAAGTTCCAGAGAGAGAAAGGTTTAACATATTTATTCATTGCCCATGACTTATCAATCGTAAGATTTATTTCTGACCGTATTGCGGTTATCTATAAGGGCAACATCGTTGAAATTGCTGAATCAGATGAGTTATTCAATTATCCATTACATCCATATACTCATTCACTTATTTCAGCAATTCCAATTCCAGATCCAAAACTGGAGAAGAACAAGGTATTATTTACCTATGATCCAAGTGTACATGACTATTCAGTTGACAAGCCTGAACTGGTTGACATCGGACATCATCACTTTGTTTACGGCAATAAGGAAGAAATTGCCAGATACAAGGAGATCCGTGAAAAGAACGAACCAATCAAGACTATCAACGTTGTTACTTC
>JAFUCG010000063.1 GCA_017459795.1 Erysipelotrichaceae bacterium
AAAAGGCCGTTGACGGCCAGTAACAGTTGAAAACACATAGTGACTTCGACGTTGGCGAAGAACGGCTTAAGACGTTGGTGAGGTAGACATGAGGCTTATAGCCTCAGTACAAACCACCCGTTTTACGGGTGGTTATGATTGACATATAATAATAAATTGTATACAATATAATCACAAACAATATGGAGGTACTCAAATGAACGTTTACGATTTTACAGTTAAAGCACAGGATGGAACAGATGTTAATTTAAGTGATTTCAAAGGTAAGGTATTATTGATCGTTAATACAGCTACAGGCTGCGGGTTTACACCACAGTATACTGAATTACAGGAAATCTATGACGAATTCCATGAAAAGGGCTTGGAGATCCTTGATTTCCCATGCAACCAGTTTGGCGAACAGGCTCCTGGTACAGATGATGAAATTCATACATTCTGCGTAGGCAGATTTGCCATCTCATTCCCACAGTATTCAAAGGTTGATGTCAATGGTGAAAACGCAATTCCTTTATACAAGTGGTTAACAGAAAACACAACATTCGAAGGATTTGAAGGACCAATGGGTTTGATCATGAACGGTGTTGTCAAGAAAATGGATAAGAACTATAAGAACAATGGAAACATCAAATGGAACTTCACAAAGTTCTTAATCAACAAGGAAGGCGAGATCGTTGCCAGATACGAACCAACCCATTCATTAAAGAAAGTAAAGGAAGACATTGCAGCTCAGTTATAATATATGAATGAATTAAGTTTTGACAGTTTGAAGTTAGAAAATCAGTTATGTTTTCCCTTATATGCCTGCAGTAAGGAAGTTGTAAAGAAATACCGTCCTTTATTGGATGAACTTGACATCACCTATACTCAATACATCACTATGATGGTGCTTTGGGAAAAGAAGGAAATCAATGTCAAGGATCTCGGTAAGATTCTTTACCTTGATTCAGGAACCTTGACACCTCTGTTAAAGAAACTGGAAAAAAAGGGCTACATAAGCAGAAAACGTAATTCTGAGGATGAAAGATACATGGACATATGTTTAACCGAAGAAGGCGAAAAGCTTCGCCAGAGGGCTTTAAAAGTGCCTCAGGAAATAGGTAAATGCATTAAATTGTCCCCAGAAGACAGTATCACATTATACCAGCTATTATATAAACTATTTGGAAACATGGAGTAGTATTATGGATAGAAATAGTAAGATCATTAAAGTAAGTATCACAGGCATTCTCGTTAACATTTTATTAGTAGGATTCAAGAGTGCCGTAGGATTCATCAGTGGTTCAATCGCCATCATCATGGATGCCTTAAACAACTTATCTGATGCCTTAAGCTCAATCATTACCATCATTGGTACAAAGCTGGCAAACAGAAAACCTGATAAGGAACATCCATACGGTCATGGCAGAGTAGAACATATAACAGCCATCATCATTGCGATAATCGTCATCATTGCCGGTGTAACAGCCTTAAAGGAATCATTTGAAAAGGTAATACATCCTGTTGAGGTAAATTATACGGCAGTTACACTGATCATTCTTGTAGGTGGTATCTTAACCAAATACTTCCTTGGAACATATGTTGAAAAACAGGGCGAACTGTTATATTCAGAATCACTTGTTGCCAGTGGTAAGGACGCAAAGTTTGACTCAATTATTTCGTTTTCAACTTTAGTAGCTGCCATCATTTATCTGATCTTCCACATCAGCATTGAAGGCATATTGGGTGTTATCATTTCAATCATGATCTTAAAGTCAGGTGTTGAAATGCTGAGAGATGACTTCAGCAGCATCATCGGTGAAAGAGTTGACAGTGAGTTAACAAATCACATCAAGGAAAAGATTTTGGATTTCCCGGAAGTAAAGGGTGTATATGATCTTATCTTACATAAGTACGGTCCTGAAAACATGATCGGTTCAGTTCACATTGAAGTTGATGATGACATGACTGCCAAACACATTCATACTCTTACCAGAAACATTTCCGGTGTCATCTTTAATGAATTCCACATCATTCTTACCGTTGGCATTTATGCTTCTAACAGTGATAATGAAATATCCAGAAACATTAAGAATGAGATTAATGAAATGATTGCTCAATATCCGGAAATATTGCAGATGCACGGATTCTATGTTGATGATGAAAATGATTCAGTATCATTTGATCTGATATTTGATTTCAAGAGTACAAGAACTGAAGAAATCAAGAATCACATCATTGAAGAACTCAAGAAGAAATATCCAAAGTACAACTACATGGTTGTCTTGGACAGTGACTTCAGTGAAGACTAAAAATTAAGAATAAAGCCGCATATAGCGGCTTTTACTTTTGAAGTTTGATAAATAGTACTTCGGGATCACTGAAGATCCTGAAATCATCTGTTGTTGTTCCAACACCGTTGGAATCATAGAGCAGCGTATACTGTAAGTTGTATTTACCAGGTCCATCGGTTCCGGTGTTTGGATATAAGTTATAATTGATGAAGAACGGCAGATTTATCTGACTGTGATGCGAATGACCTGATAAGGTCAAATCACTTAACTGGTTAGGCAGGCTTTCCGCAAACAGGGCACCATGTACTACCGTAATGGTATAGGCATCATTGGCGATGTTGGCAAAGGCCTGATCAGTAACAAGTGTGCCTTCGGTATAATTGAATCCAATCAGATTTATTGTCTCAGAAGTAGCATTGTGCAGGCTGATGTTATTGTCCTGGAGTAATTCATACTCAGCATCATAGAGCAGTTTTCTTACAAGTGCTGATCTCTGTTCGGTAACATAATCAAAGTCACCAAGTATCGCAAACTTGCCCTTAGGAGCTTCAATTGACTTTAAGGCAGTTCTTAGTGCCGTAATGTCATTTGAAACAGGGTTATAATCCTTATCGAATAAGTCGCCGCCAAATATTACTACGTCAGCTTCGCAGCTGTTTATCTTATCAATGAATCTTTCCAGACGATCCTTAGTAAAGTAAGTACCGTATTCCAGATCGCTGATGAACATGACGGTAAAGCCGTCAAATGATTCAGGCAGATGACTGTCGGTAACAGTGATGTTTCTAACCTTATAGTCACTTGGATTTATGTATTTGGCATTGAGGTACGATAAGATTCCCGTTAACAGTAACCCAACGATAATTGCTAATATCAAAACAGTCTTTTTCTTATTTTCCATAAAATGATTTTAACATAAATAACATAATGATGATTAATAAAAAAAGGGGAATGATCCCCTTATTTAGTATCTTGCTCGATTTGCCTGCATCAGGGCAATGGCATCCTTGTGATTAAGAATGACCGGGATGATGATAGGCGTACGGTGTGTTCTGGTATAGAAGTACGGCTCAAGAGTTTTCTTGATCGTATTCTTTAACTCACCGAAGGTTGTCTTCTGTACCATGACCTTTCTCAAGGCTTCATATACAACCATTTCAGCTTCCTTCATTAAGGTCTGACCTTCTTTGACGAAGACGAATCCTCTTGATACGATGTTAGGTCTGCAGAGAATGCTGTTGGTACGTGAATCGATGGTTACGATTACACTTACCAGACCGTTGTCAGAAAGTATCTGTCTGTCTTTCAATACGGCTGTAGCGATGCCGCTTGAATCAGTACCGTCAATGTAGATATCATCCGTCTGAATTCTATTTGAAGTACAGCGATATACTTCATGATCACGTAATACCAGAATGTCGCCGTTTGCATTAATGAATATGTTTTCAGCCGGGATGCCAACTTCAGTAGCGGTATCGGCGTGCATTCTTAACATCTTGTATTCACCATGCATAGGCATGAAGAACTTTGGCTTAACAAGCTGTAACATTAACTTCTGTTCATCAGAACTGGCGTGTCCTGTAGTATGCAGGTTATTCAGCATTGAATTGGTAATGACATTGGCACCTAATCTGGTAAGACTGTTTACTACACCGTTAACGCTTGTTGCATTACCAGGAATAGGATTACTTGAGAAGATTACTGTATCACCTGGAATGACGTTAACGAAACGGTGAGAACCGTTTGCCATTCTGCTTAAGGCAGCCATTGGTTCACCCTGGGAACCTGTACATAATACACACAACTTATGAGTAGGGAAGCTGTCCAGTAATGACGGATCAATGAAGTCATCATCATTGGCTTTGATATGGCCTAAGTTACGGGCTATCTGAGCAACTGTTTCCATGCTACGCCCGATGATGCAGATCTTACGGTTACAGGATATGGCAGCGGAAATGATCTGCTGAATTCTGTGAACGTTACTTGAGAAAGTAGCGATGATTAATCTGCCTCTGGTTTTTTCCATTATTTCATTAATGGACTTGGCAACCTGTTTTTCGGAAATTGAGAAACCCTTAACTGAAGAGTTGGTTGAATCTGATAATAACAGGTCAATGCCGAATTCGCCCATGTAGCTTATACGCTGGTAGTCAGCGTTACTGCCAATAGGGGTAAGGTCAAACTTGAAGTCACCGGTAGACATTATCCAGCCGTTTGGTGTCTGAATGGCTAAGCCTAAACAGTCAGGAATTGAGTGCGTAATGTCAAAGAAACCAATATGGAAGTGCTTACTGGTGAAGCGTGATTCATTGGTGATCTCATGAATCTCACAGCGGCCCGTCATTCTGTGTTCTTCCAATTTCTTCTCTATTAAGGCCTTGGCAAACTTAGGTGCATAAATGTCCTGAATTGCACAGACTTTTAAAAGATATGGAATACCGCCAATATGGTCTTCATGACCGTGAGTTATGAAAAGACCCTTGATCTTTTCCTGGTTTCTTATGAGATATGTATAATCAGGTATGACGTAGTCAACACCTAGTAGATTTTCATCGGGGAACATTAAACCAGAGTCGATAATGATGATCTCATCATCAACCTGAATACAGTAAGAGTTTTTTCCTACTTCTCCCAAACCACCAAGAGCAAAAATGATGGTCTCGGAAGGCAGATCCTTGTCGAGCGTTCTTGAATTGTCAAACTTACTTGAATTCATTGTACCTCCTTCTGTTTAAATAACTAAAGCACCTTCAACTTCCTGCCAAGGATCAGCTGGGTTGATGTGATCATAATAGAGCTTGCCCTTAAGATGATCCATCTCGTGCTGCATTACGATAGCAGGATAGCCTTTTAATCTTATGTCTTCAAAACGGTCTGTAAGCATATTATAAGCTCTGACCGTTATCTTTGCGTATCTTGGTACATAACCTACGCGATCCGGATTTACGCTGAGACAGGACTCACCGTTTTCCAGATAAGCT
>JAFUCG010000064.1 GCA_017459795.1 Erysipelotrichaceae bacterium
CAGTGAGTAATCATAGTAATTCGCAATGAGTCCCCATTGCTTATTCTCACCAAGTCCCAGCAGGCTTGCCTTTTTCTTAAGTTTTATCTTATAAGGTTTCTTGCCTGCGTTCCAGGTCGTATTCCCACGTCCGCGGATGTAGTCAAGTTCGAAAGTCTGTGTTTCTCCTTCTTCCTCCATGAATTCGCTCTTATACCCCTTAGGCATATGCAGTGTTATGCTTCCATAACAGCTGGTCTTATGCTCACAAATAGTTGTTCATAATTAACATTCATCAAATCATTTATTAAATACATTTCTTTTTGTATTGCTTCTCTAACCTCAGATGGAGGCAAAATACTGTCATCAGCAAAAACAAAACCAGTAAATAAACAAATGATTATTAGCAGAATTATTCTATTTTTCATTTTAGACTCGATATAATGATATTAACTCCTACAGCTATAATGAAAATTAAAAACAAACTATTGATTCTATGTTTCATTTTTATATTACAAAACTTACATTAATTAATTGATTAAAGCCTAAAATACTTATGCCTTAATGAACTGTTCTACATCTAAAACAAAGATGGTTGCTCCACCTACCTGTACTTCTACAGGATAAGCTGCATAATGATTGATGTCGAATGTAGCTGTTGCCGGTACGATTTCAGTACGTCTCTTGCTTTCACTCTTAATTAATTCAATCAGTTCAGGTACCTTTTCATCATCTGTTCCCATTAATAATGTTGTGTTTCCAGCTCTTAAGAATCCACCTGTTGTAGATAACTTAGTGATAAAGAAACCATGTTCTGTTAATACAGAGCTAACTGCTGTGCTGTCATCATTTGATACGATTGCTATTACTAATTTCATTGTTCTATCTCCTTTACACGTTGAATCTGATATGCATGATGTCTCCATCCTGAACTACATAATCTTTTCCTTCAACTCTTAATTTTCCAGCCTCTTTCAAGGCAACTTCACTTCCATACTTCATTATATCATCATAGCTGTAAACCTCAGCTCTGATAAACCCTTTTTTAAAGTCACTGTGTATGATACCGGCACAATCAGGAGCTTTCATTCCCTTTGTAAATGTCCAGGCTCTTACTTCATCAGTACCTACGGTTAAGAATGTACAGAGATTTAAAATGGAATAGGCACTTACAATGATTTCATCAAGGCCACTTGACTTTAATCCTAATTCTTCAAGGAACATTGCCTTATCTTCATCATCCAGCTGTGCCAGCTCTTCTTCGGTTTTTGCGGTTATGGCAATTACCTGGTTGTTTTCTTCATCTGCTATTGCCTTTACAGCCTGATAGTAAGCTGAATCCTCTGGATGTGATACTTCACTTTCAGACATGTTGGCAATGTAGATTACCGGTTTGATCGTCAGAAGATTATATGACTTAATGATGTCTTTTTCATCTTCATTTAGTTCAACGCTTCTGGCTGACTTGCCTTCTTCAAGAGCTTTCTTCAGTTTGAGCAGGAGTTCATATTCCTTTACGGCATCCTTCTCCTTACTCTGTGCCTTTCTTTCGACCTTGCTGATACGGTTCTGCACTGTATCAAGATCTGCGAGTGATAACTCAATGTTAACTATTTCAATGTCTCTTTTTGGATCAACTGAGTTCTCTACATGAGTGATGGTGTTATCATCAAAACATCTTACTACATGGCAGATGGCATCAACTTCTCTGATGTGGCCTAAGAACTGGTTGCCTAAGCCTTCACCCTTGGAAGCTCCTCTTACCAGACCGGCAATGTCAGTAAACTCAAAGGTTGTTCTGATGGTCTTACGAGGATTAAACATTGCGCTTAATTTATCAACTCTTTCATCAGGTACTTCAACAGTTTTTACATTTGGCTTGATTGTCGCAAATGGATAGTTTGCTGCTTCAACCTGTGATTTTGTAATTGCATTAAATAATGTTGATTTACCTACATTTGGCAAACCAATGATTCCCGCTGTTAACGACATATAATAAACCTCTATTCTTCTGCAGAAGGTATGACCTTCTTTAACTTCTTTTCAAATTCGCGGCGTGGAAACATTACGCTTGTACCGCACCCCAGACACTTGATCCTGATATCGGCACCCATTCTGATAATACGCCACTGCTTGGACTTATGGCATGGATGTTCTTTTTTCATTTCAACAATGTCATTTAACTGATATTCCATGTCCTTCCTCCATTCTACTGTTAATAGTATAACAGCTCTCTGTGTAAAAACAGTAAAATCGCTCTATTGCAGGATTATCGTTACCGGGCCATCATTAACCAGACTGATTTTCATGTCGGCCCCAAATATTCCTGTTTCTACTGTTAAGCCAAGCTCTCTTAATACTTCATTAAAATAATCATACAGCTGTGTTGCCTCCTGACCGTTCATTGCCTCTGTAAAACCAGGACGGTTACTCTTCCAGGCATCACCGTACAGGGTAAACTGAGATATTGATAGTATCTTTCCACCTACTTCAAAAATGCTCTTATTCATCTTGCCGTTTTCATCACTGAAGATCCTTAATTTACTGACCTTTTCAGCGTATTTTCTGGCAATCTCCCTGGTATCATTCTTATTGAAACCAACGAGTAACATGAACCCGTTCTCAATTTTACCGGTAACTTTACCCTCAACCGCACAGCTTGCTTCGCTGACTCTTTGTACAACTATTCTCATGTATCTATTTTATAACATTTTTGTAAATGTTAAAATATTGATAAGGTGAATGTATGAAAGAACCGTTAGCTTTTAAACTCAGACCTGATACACTTGATGAAGTACTTGGTCAACAACATTTAACAGGTAAGAACATGATACTCAGACGCTGTGTTGAGCAGCAGCGCCTTTTTTCAATGATCTTCTACGGGCCTCCAGGCTGTGGAAAAACAACCCTGGCCATTGCGTTGGCTCATGAACTCAATGTTCCTTACCGCTTGTTTAACGCTGTTACTTCAAATAAAAAGGACCTCACAGATCTTTTTGAAGAAGCCAGAAGCTTACCGGGATTAGTAATCATAATTGATGAAATACACCGTTTGAATAAGGATAAGCAGGATCTGTTACTGCCGCACATTGAATCAGGATTAATTACCGTCATCGGTGCAACAACATCCAATCCATATTTCGCAATCAATCCGGCCATCAGATCGAGATGTCATTTACTGGAAGTAAAACCGCTTAATGATGATGACATAAAAACAGCCATCAGAAACGCCCTGGCATCACCTAAGGGCTACAATAACACACTGAGCATTGATGAAGATGCCCTTAACATCATCGCCAACCACAGTAACGGTGACTTAAGATACGCCTATAACATCATTGAAATATGTGCAGTTGGCTGTACAAGCGGAGTCATTAATAAAGAACTGGTCATCCAGTATTCTCCATTAGTCAACATGAACATGGATCACAGTGATGACGGTCACTATGATGCCGTAAGCGCCTTGCAGAAATCAATCAGAGGTTCTGATGTAAATGCGGCCTTATACTATCTGGCAAGACTTATAATGGCAAATGACATGGATTCAATTGAAAGAAGACTGACGGTAATAGCTTATGAGG
Source organism: Erysipelotrichaceae bacterium (assembly GCA_017459795.1). Classification (GTDB taxonomy): domain Bacteria; phylum Bacillota_I; class Bacilli_A; order Erysipelotrichales; family Erysipelotrichaceae; genus RUG521. The sequence continues at coordinate 3,561 of JAFUCG010000064.1, forward strand.
ACATTGGTTTAGCCAATCCTGCTGCCTGCGCCAGAACCGTAACAGCCATAGAAGCAGCCAAGAAGGTTGGCTTCCCTGAAGGAATGATCCCATTGGGAGACGCTGTAATAGAACTTGCGCTGTCTCCTAAGTCAAAGTCAGGAAACAATGCCATTCACGCTGCATATGACTTAGCCTCAAGTAAGGCCTATGACATACCTGTTTATCTGAGATTAACACCGGTAGGCCTTGATGATGCCGATAAATATGATTACGCAGATCCGTCAAAGTGGCATCGCATTCAGTATTTACCTGATGAAATAAGAGATGTTGAATTCTATAAGCCAAATACCAACAGTTCCTATGAAAAAGCCCTGGCTGAAAACTATGAAACGTTAAAACAGTATTACAGGACCAACAAATTAAGAACCTTAAATAAGAAATAGCTCTGTTCACTTCAACAAAGCTATTTTTCTTTTTGTCTTTCCTTCAGACAGGTTTTTCTTATATACCGGTAATCCCATTTTAATGATAAACATGAAGAATCCCATGCTTATTAATAGTGAAGCAACCTTCTCAAATACACCTACGCTTGAAACCGCCAGTCGGCAAGGCATGAATAGCATTGAAAAGACCGGAAGATATGATAAAGCAACGGAAGGAATTGAGGTAAACAGTTCTGTATTACCCTTTATTAATAAATAGTAGTAACAGATTACCATCACAATGTACATTGGCCCCTGATATGAACCAACATCATCACTGTTGGAAAAGCCGCTGAAGAATATCAGCATGACTGTCTGCACCGTAACTATTCCAATAATCACAAACAGACTGATCATGAATATCTTATCCATTGGTAACATTATCATTTCTGCACTATCATACCCATTCAGATAACTTGATGCAAGAGCAACAATCCCTTTCATCTTATCCTCAGCATATCTGATGAATATCCAGACTGTCAGTTCAACAAGCACGATGGCTGCCTGAATCATAACAGACAGGTAGGCAGTAATTATCTTGGCATAAAAGTGATCCTTTTCATCTACTGAAGTAAGAATTATCGGCAAGGTGTTAGTAGCCTTTTCATATACGACTTCATTAGCCACCAGATTACCATAGGACAGAATAATGAAGTATATTACCGACAGTAATGCCCATACCGGATTATCTTCTCCCTGTTCTTCTGACTGATAAACATTCGTTAACTGAATGTTATTATACTCATCTATATATTCCTTTAGTTTTGGATCTGCTGAATCATAGTATTCTGAGGAAAGAATTCCTGTTATATCCTTCCTTACCATTTCTACGGTCTTATCATCTATTTTCTTTTCCGAATAAAGCTTCCAGGTACCATCATAGTGCAGAATTATATTTCCATCATCGGATATCTGGTAAGCATGCTCTTCGTCATTGAGTGACAAGAATCGCTCATGATATTTCATTAATGAAGAGTCAATACAAATGGTTCTGTCATTCGAGTTATTACCTACTATGTAATCTGCGTGCATCAGTAAACCGATTACCACAAAAACAAGAATATTCATTATGACGGTCATTCTGTTTCTGTATCTCTTATTAAGAGAAAACATTATCAGTGTTTTCATTTTTTTATACCTATCAGATCACTTATGGTTAACGGAGAAACACTGTAGGAAATAATGTTGCCGTAACTTTTAACCTTATTTATCAGATCAATGGCCCTGGATTCATCCGCAATGATGCACTTGGTCATATCCTTTTCTCTGGTTTTGTAAATGACTTCTTCCTTACTAAAGGAAACATCCCTGTCGCACCTTATTGTCAACATTCTCTTTTTATCGTTTTCCAGCTGTTTCTTACTGACGTTTATCCTTATCTTGCCTTCCTTAAGATATAAGTAACGGTCACATATCTCCTGAACCTGCTGATGTTGGTGAGATGACAGAATTATTACCTTATTGGCCTTTTTCTGTTCACTTATTACCCGCTGAAAGATGGCGATATTACTTTGATCCAGGCCGGTCCAAGGTTCATCCATGATCAGAATGTCAGGGTCATGAAGAATACTGATGATGAGCTGAATCTTCTGCTGATTCCCTTTTGACAGCTGAATTGGTAACATGTTTCTGTATTTTGATGTCTTAGTAACATCAAGAAGATGGTCTATTCTTGATTCCAGCTCCATGTCATTCATTCCCTTAAGCCTTCCAAAGAACTTCAACTGCTCATATACCGTTACATCATAGAACATGCTTCTTTCTTCAGGTAAATAACCTGTCTTTCTGACATCTATCTTTCTTTTGTTAAAGAGAACCTCACCTTCATCTTCTTCCAATAGTCCTAAGATGATCTTAAAGGTTGTTGTCTTACCGCTGCCATTGGCTCCTAAAAGTGAAACAACTTCACCTTTTCTGGCAACGAATGACATTTTATCCAGAACTACTGTATCCCCATACTTTTTACTGACATTACTGACTTCCAACATATGAATCCCTCTGTTTATCTATACTGTTGAAAGCTGGTTTTTCCTGATTATTTCCCGGGAAATATTTGACCCCATTAATGCCTGTATGTAGAATTAGGACAGGTGAATCACATGGAATATGAATTTGAAAAGAGATTTGTTAAGTCATTCATAAGAAAAAGCAGACAGGAACGTCTGTTATATGAGCTTACCAAACCAGAAAAGAGATATGATGGCCTAAGCAGATTCTGCCACCAGACAGATAGCTTTATTGATAATTCCAAACTTCTAATGAGTGGAACAAACCTCAGAAACAGTGCTGAGTTCATTGATTTCATTAAGAAGCACAATATCATTTGCCACATAATGTCACCTGACTATGCATATGATGATCTTGATTTGCCACTTACAGAAGCTCTTAACCAACTGTTCTATTGTCTGGATGCTTCAATTATATTGGGAGATGTATTTACCATCATAACTACTGAAGCCGAAAAAAAGGGACAGAAGCAATATGTCCTTATAACCGATAAAAAATAAAGAGTAGTCAGTGACTACTCTTTGTCCTTATCATAGATGATCTTTAATCTGCGGTTATTGCCATCGCCTTCGCTCTCGGTTCTGATGTGAGCCATTGAGCTTAAGTGCTGGTGAACGATCTTTCTTTCATCATTTGTCAGATCACCAAGTCTGGCTGATACATGAGTCTTAACAACTGTTCTGGCAATCTTTTCAACTGTGCTTCTCAGCTTTTCGTATCTTTCTTCCTTATAACCGTTAACATCAACAGTCATGTGAACGTGACATCTGAACTGAGCATTAGCTGCAGCGTTTAATACGGTCTTGATTGCTTCAAGAGTCTGGCCGTTCTTACCGATTAAGATGGCATTGTTATCTGCGTTAATGATTACGTTGAAGCTGTTATCTTCCAGCTTGTTGACGATCAGCTCAACACCCATGCCGAGGTTGTCAAAGTACTGCTTCAGATAGCTTTCAATGAATTCCTGAATATCATTAACTGAATAAGCTTCAATGATTGCCTTACTGCCAATGCCGAATAATCCACCGGCCTTTTCTTCAAGCACATAGTATTTTAATTCTTCAACACTGACATGCTTGTCCTGAGCAGCAGCCTTTAAAGCTTCTTCCAGGTTCTTTGCTTCGTATTTTTTCATTTATTTACATATCTCCTTTGAATATAGATTGTCTTCAGAATATTAACTAATGATGAACATGCCCAGTATAAAGACATTGCTGAAGGCCATCTTAAACCTAACAGAACTACCATGATGATCATGCTGTACATCATAGTATTCATCTTGTTGCCGCTTCCGTTATCAGCGTAGGCCTTATAGCCCTTCTGTTTCTTTCTGTCAGCTTCAGCTATCTTCTGAGGAATTAAGAATGCACCGAACTGCATGATGACCATGAATGCGAAGATTATGATCAATGGCCAGTTTGTCTTAAATGATGTGAAAGCATCCCATGGTGTTGTCTGTAATGAAGCACCTAAGAAAGTTCCTCTGACAACGACATCAGCTCTCTGAGCTGCATAGTACATTGAAATGAGGATTGGGAACTGTAATAACTGAGCGAATGAACTCATTGGGTTAACGCCATGCTTGTTATACAGAGCCATCATTTCCTGACTCATCTGTAATCTTGAGTTCTCATCATCTCTGCCTGCATACTTTTCCTGGATCTTGTTTAATTCAGGCTGCAGCATCTGCATTTTCTGGTTGTTTACATTTGACTTGATGGTCATGCCAAGAGTCAGAACGTTAAACAGAATTGTAGTTAATACTACACCTAAGGTAGCGCTGCTTGTGTAAGTACCGATAAAGTTAATACACTGTGCAAGTGGATAAACCAATACTGCGGTAATGATGCTTTCATCAAACATGTCACTCCATGGTGTTGAAAGGTAAATGATTCTTTCTGCCAATGTATGGCCTTGCTCGTCAACGTTACGCTGACATCCAGCTAGTACAAGAAGTGATAAAACACACATGATAAGCCAGAACTTCTTGTTGGATAACAACTTCTTCATATCTAATTCTCCTTATTTAGGTTGGTCAACGTCATTATTATAAACTGTTTCATATACCTTGAGCAATTCTTTTTTATTCTCCTGGTAAGAGCGGTCATTAAATCTGTTCCTTACAATAATGACAATATCCAGGCCATGATTAAAATTGGTTATTTCATTAACCATCATCCTGACCTGTCTTTTGATTTTATTTCTTTCAACAGCGTTGCCTAATTTCTTACTTACTGATATGCCTACTCTGTCATTCATCAGCATTACTGACTTGTCATAGTAGACGATAAAGGCCTTGGCAACTACTTTCTTTCCTTTATGAATGATCTGCTGAAATTCTTCGTTTTTCTTAATGCGGTATCTTTTCTTCATGCTTTAAACAAAAGGGAAAAAAAGTTGCCTTGTAGCAACTTTCTTATGCAGATAATACTTTTCTGCCCTTAGCACGTCTGCGGGCTAAATCATTACGAACTCCAACAGTTTTCATACGTGCTCTGAAACCACAGACTCTTTGATGTTTTCTTTTACTTGGTTGATATGTTCTCTTCATCAATAGTCACCTCCGCGTACTTCTATAGAACAATTGCTTTATTATTGTAACTAAACGATTATGAGAAGTCAAACAAAATATATTTAATATCTGCCATATTTTTCCAGTATTTCGGTCACTTTAAGAGACATTTCCGGAGTATTAACAGGTGAATAAGTCCTTCCTTCATTAATGCAGTCTACAAAATGCTGAATTTCAAAGGTGAACTCACTAGGAAATTCGACCCTGTAAACTTCTTCCTTATCGGTAATTAACTTACATTCATGGCTCTTCCAGAACTCATGACAGATAATGGTGCCTTTTTCACCATATATTCTTAAGTCATTATTGCCCTGATAGCCAAATGAGCAGGTCGCAATCATGGTCATTTCCTTTTTCTTCATCATTACAGCTGATGACATGATTACTTCATGATAAGAAACATTATTGACAAGGATCTCATCATAGTCATAGCCAAACAGGCCGAACAGTTCTGACAGACAGTAACAGCCAATGTCATATAAGGCACCCTTGCCGTCCGCCTGCATGTGCCAGCTTTCAAGAGGAATGTTATGAACTCTGGCAAAGTCTGCTTCAGCGAGATGAACTCTGCCGATTCTTTCTTCCCTTAGCCATTCACTTATCTTGTTGAATACCGGAACAAACAGACACTTCTGAGCTTCCATTAACATTAAACCTTTTTCATCAGCCAGTTTGTGAAGCTCTCTTAACTGTTCCGTTGTTATTACAATCGGTTTTTCTGATATTACATGCTTGCCGTTAAGCAGACACTTCTTAATGCAGTCATAGTGGATATGCTGAGGAGTTGAAACATAGACAGCTTCTATTTCCTTATCTTTCAACATTTCCTCTTCACTTAATAACTTTTCAACACCATATGCTTCAGCATATTCTCTTACTTTCTCCGGATTTCTGGTACAGAAGGCTTTTACCTTGGCGTTTTCAACATGCTTCATTCCTTCCATGATACGGTGGGAAATGTTTCCCGGTCCCCAAACTGCCATTTTCAACATCTAACTCACCTCTTTCTTTCATTATAACAATAAAGGCATCATTTCCCCATAACAAAGCACATCACATAGCCAATGGTAATGAACGGACAGAATGGAATCCTATCGTGAACCTTGTCTCTCTTTTTAAGTAAGATGAATAAAATGCCGCTTATTGAGGCTAATAACATTACCCGTGTTGTAAAGATGAGGCCATGACATAGACATATTATCGTAAAGATCATGCCATCCCCTTCTCCCAACCATTTCCTCAAAGCTATGGAAATGATGAATAACCCAAAAGAACTTATTACATTTCTTTCAAAATCATCAACATTCATGTTGCAGGCACCTGTGATCAGAAGTAATAACAGTAACAGGACGGGAAACTCCATTGTTTCCACATCAAACAGACTGATTAGTACAAGAGTATAAAAGAAAGGTAATGCCATTAATTCACCATTTTCATACATATACAGGGTCGTTAGCCCGCATATTGTTTCTGTAAGAGGATAAATGAGTTTGATCTTATTTCCACAGTATCTGCATCTGCCCTTTTGAAACAGATAACTCATTACCGGAATCATTTCATAAAACTTTAGAAATTTACCGCATTTCTCACAATGAGATCTTCCAATTATGAAGTTTTCATCATTAAGCGTTCTCCAGCATATTACATTCAGAAGACTTCCCACGCAGCAACCAATAACAATCCGCACGTTTCACGTGCGGTTTTTAGGCTCCCCTGTAAGGGCCTATACCGCACAGCGACCCTAAAGGGTCTTGTGTAGTCCGACAACCGTGCTCTGCACTATGGCCTACCCCTTAAAGGGGTCCACATACTCCTTCTTGCTCAGATTGTCAG
>JAFUCG010000006.1 GCA_017459795.1 Erysipelotrichaceae bacterium
AAAAAGGCCGTTGACGGCCAGTAACAGTTGAAAACACATAGTGACTTCGACGTTGGCGAAGAACGGCTTAAGACGTTGGTGAGGTAGACATGAGGCTTATAGCCTCAGTACAAACCACCCGTTTTACGGGTGGTTATGATTTATTAATGATTTTCAAATACTTCGGTAACGAACTGGTTTGTTTCTTCCTCAGTATCAAATGTGGCAATGTACATGTAATTGCCCATGGTGTTGCTTAAGGCTTCAGCTACCGGGCCTTCCATGACAATGTGACTGCCATACTTGGCATAGATGTCATCATGACTCATGACGAAGTTCTTGCCGTCTCTTCTGCCGGCGAAGACACAGAACTGAGAGTTTTCCTTGCCTTTTTCAGTCTTGTCAAAGGCGATCATGTCTGCCCAGATCTTATAGACGTCAGTACCGTTAGCGTAATTCATCATGGTTGGTGAAATGCCGCCGCTTGGTCTCATGTTAACTTCCAGGGCAACGATGTCTCCTTTCTTGCCAAGATACTGATCCTTGGTCAATAAGAAGAATTCAAAGTGCGTGAAACGGCTCTTGACGCCAAAGGCCTTTAGGGTCTTTCTGCCGATCTCTGCCAGTTTCTCAGGTACTTTGTTACGGATGTAGAAAACGCAGTTGTCAGCGTCATTAACGATGTCCATGAGGCTGTTAGGCGTAACGTTACCTGTTTCAAAGATGGTTTCACCCTTGGAATTGGTAATTGAGTCAAAGGTTACGACCTGACCGGTAATGAACTCTTCCATGATGTAGATCTCATCATCCTTGGTTTCCAGGAAGCTTTTGAGGTCTTCATCGTTCTTTAACTTATAGGTGTGAGCTGCTCCAACCCCATTGTCAGGCTTAACAATGACTGGATAACCAACTTCATCAATGAAGTTCTTGCACTGCAGGTAGTTGTCTACCATGTGGAAACGGGCAACCGGTACCCCAGCCTTGATGTAGTTTTCCTTCATTCTGGATTTGTATTTAACCTTAGGCATGTCCTCAATGTGGAAACCTGAAGTGATGTTGAAATCCGTTCTTAACTGGGCATCTCTTTCCAGCCAGTATTCATTATTTGATTCCAGCCAGTCGATCTTGCCGTACTTGAAGATGTAGAAGGCAACTGCTCTGTATACTTCGTCATAGTTTTCCAATGAAGAAACCTGATAGTATTCATTCATTGAACCTTTAAGTTCCGGAGTCAGGTTATCATATGGACAGTCACCAATGCCTAACACGTTCATTCCATTGTTCTTAAGATGATAACAGAAATTCCAGTAGTTTTCCGGGAAGTTCGGTGAAATGAAGATGATGTTTTTCATAATTGTGAGTTCCTTTCTATTCGTCTAAAAGATAAGGTAAGAAGTACGGTACCTGTCTGTACCACCATGGCCAGTCGTGATTTACGTCATGTCCCCAATAGTCAAACCAGATGTTAATGCCCAAGACCTTGCACCTTTCATCGACATATCTGGTGCTCCAAGGCTCTTCCCAGGCACCTTGTCCAACACACACAACAGCCTTGTTGCGGTTGTAGCGTTCAATGAAAGGGTGATCCTTTGGCATGTTGGTAATGTAATCGGTGACTGAATTCTGATAAACAAGATCATCCATGTAGTCGCCAAAGAAGTATGAGGCGTTATAGATGCCGCTTAGTGCCATGCATCTGTCAAACAGATCCGGGAATCTCAGATAGAGGTTCAGAGAATGAGTAGCACCCATTGAACAGCCAAATACCATGATTCCTGGATAGCCTGTCCAGCCGTTTTTCTCGTTGACGTAGTCTCTGATGAACGGTACTACTTCTCTGGTAATGTAATTGATCCATTCCTCATGATGTCTGATGCGGTAAGCAGGGTCGCCACCCTGATCGCTCCAGGTTTCAATGTCAATGGTATCAATTGAGAAGACGATGCACTTGCCGTTTTCGATCCATGGGCTGAAGATGTCATTCATGTGGAAATTTTCAAAGTCCATGTGATTGCCATCCTGACATGGGATGAAAAATACCGGTCTGCCTTTATGACCGTATATCTTGATCGGCATGTTGCGGTTTAGATTGTTACTGTAGTAATCAGTGTAGTGAACTTCCATGATACTGCCTCCCTTAATGATTCTTAATATAGTAATGTGCTTAGGAAAAACGGAATCTGTTTTTCCCAAGAAGCTTCGCTGTGAGTGCCTTCAGGTACGATTCTGGCATCCAGCAGGACGTTTTTATATAACAGTAAGCCACATGTGTCATTAAATGACTTTCTGATGTAGTGGCTTTTGAACTCGTATTCACCATAGTCCATGTATAGCATGGTCTTGCCGGATAAATTGGCTTTCTTGATGATGTCTCCTACTTTCTTGGGACCAAAGCCAATTGAAGGGGAAAGGGCTGCACCCTTTGAGAATGTATCGTTATATTCCATGACGGCATATATCGTCATTAACCCGCCCATTGAACTGCCGGAAATCAGCGTATTGTCTCTGTCCGGCAAGGTAGGGTAGTTTTCATCAATGAATGGCTTGAAGTCATTTACGATGTAATCCATCGTGATCTTGCCACGTCCCTTGATGTTGCCCCAATGTCTGTCGAAAAAGTCAAATGGGCTGTATTCGGAAAGACGGCCGCCGCACTCATCTGTTTCCGGATGATGATTGCACTCAATGGCCGCAATAATCAGTGGAACGTTGTTGTTTTCCATGAATTCCAGCATGCCCCAGCTTTTGCCATAGCTGGCTTCCGCATCATAAAACAGGTTGTGTCCGTCAAACATATATAAGACCGGGAAACGGGTATTTTCATCATAGTTATCAGGTAAGTATACATATGCGTATCTCTGTTCATCACCCGTTAATTCCGGAATAGTTATTAACCACTTCTCTAACATAAAACACCTTCTAAAATATTCCTTTATATTTTACACGATTTTTCAAATAATATGAAAAGTATTTTCAGTTATTTGAAATTATATTCAGAGATTTTAAACAGGCAAATATGGTATATTATAAGTACCTGAACGAATGGAGGTTATCATGTATTGTACTAAAAGAATTTTGGACGATCTTTTCTGGGTTGGAGCCGATGATCGTCGTTTAAGTTGCTTTGAGGGAGTATATGGCGTACCTGAGGGCGTTTCATATAATTCCTATGTTCTGTTAGATGAAAAGACAGTTCTCTTTGACACGGTTGACAAGGCCGTAGCCAAGACTTTCTTTGAAAACGTCAAGCATGTCTTAAATGGCCGTAAGCTTGACTATCTGGTCATTCACCACATGGAACCTGACCATGCCGCAACGATCGAAGATCTGGTTTACCGTTATCCTGAAACAAGGATCATCTGTAATGCTCAGATCAAGAAGCTGCTTGGCCAGTATTTCTTTGACATGAGTGACCGTATCGACCTGGTCAAGGAAGGCGATTCAATTTCCTTTGGCAAGCATGAACTTACTTTTGTCAATGCGCCAATGGTTCACTGGCCGGAAGTTATGATGTCATATGATAAGACTGATAAGATCTTATTTACCGCTGATGCCTTCGGTACCTTCGGTGCTCTCAATGGCCACATCTTCGCTGATGAAGTTGACTTCATGCATGACTGGCTTGATGAGGCAAGACGTTACTATACCAACATCGTTGGCAAGTATGGCCCACAGGTTCAGAATGTCTTAAAGAAGGCAAGTGCCCTGGAGATCAATTACGTATGTCCGTTACATGGCTTTGTCTGGAGATCTCACTTCGGTGATTTCTTAGAAAAATATCTGTTATGGAGTTCATATGAGCCGGAAGTAAAGGGCGTATGTCTGGCCTATGCTTCTGTTTATGGCCATACTGAAAACATGGCAAACATTCTGGCTGGCAAGCTGGTAGACAGAGGCGTACCGGTAGAAATGTTTGATACATCTGTCATCCCAGCCAGCTACATTGTTTCAAGTGCCTTCAAGAACAGTCATCTGGTATTTGCGTCAACAACATATAATGCCGGCATCTTTGTCACAATGGAAAACCTGCTGCATGACATCGCAAATCATAATCTGCAGAACCGTAAGATCGCCTTATTGGAAAATGGTTCCTGGGGCCCAACCAGCGGCAAGCAGATGAAGGAACTGTTATCCAACTTAAAGGGTACTGAATTCATTGAAAATACAATTACCATCCTGTCTGCTCCAACAGAGAAGACAATGGCTGAATTAGATGCCTTGGCAGATGCCATTGCCAAGGACATCGTCGGTGAAAAGAAGGTAGCTGCTCCTGCACCTGTATACAAGGCAGAAGTATCAAATGATGCCTTCATTAACCTGACCTATGGTGTTGAAGTATTAACAACCAGAGATGGCGATAAGGATTACGGCTGTATCATCAATACGGCATTCCAGGCCGCAGCCGGTGATCCAAAGAAGATGGCAATTTCCGTAATAAACAAGAACTATACCTGCGAAATGATCAAGAAGACAGGCGTATTCAATGTTTCGGTATTGACTGAAGATGCCCCATTCTCTATCTTTGAACAGTTTGGCTTCCAGTCTGGCAGAAACGTTGACAAGTTCGCTGATGTTGACTACGAAGACCGTACAGCTAACGGCTTAAGATATCTGCCTGTTTATACCAATGCCATATTCAGTTGCGAAGTTACAGAGTCAATTGACTTAGGTCCATCAACACTGTTTATTGGTAACATCATTGAGGCTAAGAAACTGAATTCTGACCCAAGCTGTACCTATGCTTATTATCACGCTCACATCAAGCCAAAGAAACAGCCTGTGGCTGAACAGAAGGAAGGCTGGCGTTGTAAGGTATGTGGATACTTCTATGAAGGCCATGAATTACCAGCTGACTTCGTCTGTCCATTATGCAAGCACGGTCCTGAGGACTTTGAATATGTACCGGCTGTAACGGTAAAGAAAAAGAAGGGCTTCATATGTAAGATCTGCGGTTACTTTGAAGAATATGATGGCGATGAGTTACCGGCAGATTATACTTGTCCATTATGTAATCATGGCAGGGAAGACTTTGAACCTGCTGAAATGTAATAAATGAAAGGAGATTAGCCAATGGAAAAATACGTATGCCAGGTCTGTGGTTATGTATATGACCCAGAAGTAGGAGCTCCAGAAGCTGGAATCGCTCCAGGTACACCATTTGAGGATTTACCTGAAGACTTCGCATGTCCATTATGCGGTGTCTCAAAAGACAATTTTGAAAAGGAATAAAGAGAAATAGAGGTGTAAAAACCTCTTTTTCTATGCTTATTAGTCAAATATTAAGATTTTTGGCTGAATATTAAGCTATAATAGTTACATAAGGGGTATTTGTTAATGGAAAATAAAAGAAATTATGTCGGGCCAATAATCTTACTGGTATTTTTACTGATACTGGGATTTTTCGTCTTCAGTTTTTATAAGACATTTACGGGTAACAGAGATGTCAGCAGTGAAAGAGCGTTCATTTCTTCTGAATATAAGAAGTTCACAGTCCTGGCTCCTGATTATCTGATGCTTGTTGATGGCAAGATCGAGGCTGAAGAAGAGGTCAGCAAGTTCAAAAAGTCGCTTGAAAGTCTCTATGAAGCCTCCTATGGTGGCGATGTAGACTACCTGCACCGTAAGGGTGTCAATGCGATCAATAACTTCAAGGCGATTGTAGAGAAAGCTGATGGCAATGAAGAACTGGCTGCTAATGCAGAATACAGCGAATTAAGAGGTCAGATCTTTACAATTTTTGATGACATTGCGGTAGCGGAAAAACAGTATAACGAAACTGCCAAGGCGTTTAATGATAAGATCGATAAGTTCCCGCGTAACCTGTTTGCCAAATTCCTTGGCTGGGGCAAGTTTGGAATAATCAACTTTGAATGATAATCACTGCTTAATGTCAGTGATTTTTTTATGGCCTGTTTATGTTAAAATATTTTATGGGAGTACGCAAAATGAAAACAGAAAGAATAATATTCAGTGAAGAATGAAGTGAACCCCTAAAGTTGGACCAACTTAAAGGAGGTTCACTTTTATTATGAAGTATTCAAAGGAATTCAAACTGGAGTGCGTTAGAAAGCGAAAAGAAGGAATATATATCGAGACGCCACCGGGATTTAAAAGCAGAG
>JAFUCG010000065.1 GCA_017459795.1 Erysipelotrichaceae bacterium
ATGGCAGAAGGAATGCTTGATTCAAGCAAACTGTTCTTTGGAGATGACATCCCACAGGTTAAGGCATTATGTTTAATGGCCAGCGACAATCCAGAAGATTTCGATGAAATAATCAAGGAAGCTCTCGCTGAAATCGATGATGGCCAGGGCGTTATCGCAATGTGCGACTTATTAGGCGGTACACCATGTAACAGAAGTGCAATGGTATTAAATGACCGTGTACAGGTAATTACAGGTATGAACTTCTCAATTCTGCTTGAATTATTAGGCAAGAGAATGACTGTAAACGACATTTCTGAATTAAATATCGGCGAACTTGTACAGGTTGGAAAAGACGGAATTATCTCATTAAATGAGTACTTCAAAGACCTTCAGTAAGCCTAAAAAACTAACAAGAATAAAACAGTAAAAAGTGTAAAAAAAGGGTTGATTTAGGCCCTTTTTTTATGCTATGATAATCGAGCGACCGTGTGGACATGCGAGGTTGCCGGCACACTGATGTTCGTTGTCATGGTGTGTAGTCGGGGAATTCGCATCGAGCGGGTCTATCATGGAATAGACGTTAGCAAAAGGAGGAAAATATCCATGGCAAAAGCAAAGAATACTGTCCGTATTCGTCTGAAAGCATATGAACATCGTTCAATCGATTCAGCTAGCCAGAAAATAGTTGAAACAGCAACGAATCATGGCGCTAAGAAAGTTATCGGACCAGTACCACTACCAACTGAGAAACAGGTAGTAACAGTTTTAAGAGCTACTCATAAGTATAAGGATGCTCGTGAACAGTTCGAAATCAGAACACACAAGAGATTGGTTGAGATCATCGGACCTACAGCAGAAACAATCGATGCATTAAGCAGATTGGAACTGCCAAGCGGTGTTGAGATCGAAATCAAGTTATAGGACATTGGAGGTGAACATCATGAAAGGAATTATGGGACGTAAACTCGGAATGACTCAGGTCTTCACAAATGATGGTACACTCATTCCAGTGACCGTAGTTGAAGTAACACCTAACGTAGTTTGCCAGAAGAAAACAATGGAAAACGACGGTTATGTATCACTTCAGTTAGGAATGGAAGATTTGAAGGAAACCAGAACAACAAAGGCTAACATCGGCCACGCTAAGAAAGCTAATACAGCTCCAAAGAGATTCTACCGTGAAATCAAGAGCGATGAAATGGCAGACCTCGAAGTAGGCGCTACAGTATGTGCTGACTTATTCGCTGCAGGCGACATGGTTGATGTTCAGGGAACTTCACGTGGTAAGGGCTTTATGGGAGCTGTATACCGTAACAATCAGTCATTACAGCCACGTACTCACGGTGTTTCAAGAACACGTAGAGCTGTTGGTTCATTAGCTACAATTGGTCGTAACAACGGTTACATCAACAAGGGCAGATTAATGGCCGGCCATGAAGGCAACTACACAACAACAAACCAGAACCTTGAAATCATCAAGGTTGACATGGAAAACAATTGCTTATTAATCAAGGGCAATGTTCCAGGTCCACGTAAGGGATTGGTAATCGTTAAGACAACAGTTAAACCTGTTAAGCATGTTGATGCTGTTGAATTAATCGACTACAGCGTAAAAGAGGAGGCTTAATGTATGGCAACTAACAAGTTAAAAGTTAAGGTTCTTGACCAGACAGGTAAGGAAGTAAAAGACTTAACATTAAATGAAGCTGTATTCGGTATTGAGCCAAATCAGCAGGTAATGTTTGATGCAGTTGTAATGCAGCAGGCATCATTACGTCAGGGTACTCATGACACCAAGGGCCGTTCAGAAGTTTCTGGTGGCGGCAAGAAGCCATGGCGTCAGAAGGGTACAGGTAGAGCCAGACAGGGTTCAACCAGAGCTCCACAGTGGAGAGGCGGCGGAATCGTATTCGGTCCTACACCAAGAAAGTACGGCTATCGCTTAAACCGTAAGGTTCGCAGATTAGCATTACGTTCATTCTTATCTACATTCGTAAACGACAACGCATTAGTTGTTGTTGATAAGATCCAGTTAGATGCAGCAAAGACTAAGGACTTCGCTAAGATCATGAGTGATCTGAAACTGGACAGAAAAGTATTATTTGTCTTCGACGTTGAAGAAGACTGGGAAAATGCATGGTTAAGCATGCGTAACATTCCAAACGCTTCATTCACTACAAGTGAAGGTCTGAATTGCTTAGATATGGCAAATTCATACACCATGGTAGCTACTGAAGCCGCAGTTAAGAAGATTGAGGAGGCTTTACAGTAATGGCAGCACGCGACATTATCATCCGTCCTATCGTAACTGAGAAGACAATGAAGGCTCAGGAAACTGACAACAAAGTAACTTTTGAAGTAGCAAAAGGTGCTAATAAAACTGCTGTTAAGTTAGCAGTTGAAGAAATTTTCAACGTTAAGGTTGAAAAGGTAAACATCGTTAACACACCAAACAAGACAAAGCGCTTAGGTCGTTATGTTGGTGAAGTTGGCGGCATCCGCAAGGCTATCGTTAAGTTAGCTGAAGGAAGCACAATTAACCTCTACGAAGAAGGTTAATTAAAAAAACTATCGGAAGAACACACTATTTCCGGACAAAACGTGTAAGGAGGAGAAAATATGGCGATTAAGAAGTATAAGCCAACGACAAACGGTCGTAGAGGCATGACGTCATTAGACTTCGGTGAAATTACGAAGTCAAAACCAGAACGTTCATTATTAGCACCATTAAAGTCAAAAGGTGGTCGTAATAATAACGGTCGTATCACAACCCGTCATCAGGGTGGCGGACACAAGCAGGCCTACCGTATCATCGATTTCAAGCGTAATAAGGATGATATCCCTGCAAAGGTAGCTGCAATCGAGTATGATCCAAACAGAAGTGCAAACATCGCTCTGTTGAATTATGCAGATGGTGAAAAGCGTTACATCATCGCTCCAGAAGAATTAACAGTTGGAACACAGGTTGTTTCAGGCGACGCTACTGACATCAAGGTTGGTAACTGCTGCCAGTTAAACAACATGCCTGATGGTACATTCATCCACAACGTTGAATTAAAGCCAGGCAAGGGCGGCCAGATCGCCAGAAGCGCAGGCTGCAGTGCTCAGATCTTAGGTTCTGAAGGAAAATATGTATTAGTAAGACTGTCAAGTGGTGAAGTAAGAAAGTTCTTAGGCAATTGCCGCGCTACTATCGGTGTTGTAGGCAATGGCGACCACTCATTAGTCAATATCGGTAAGGCAGGAAGAACTCGCTGGATGGGCGAAAGACCAACAGTCAGAGGTTCTGCAATGAACCCGGTAGATCACCCACATGGTGGTGGTGAAGGTAGAGCTCCTATCGGACGTAAGTCTCCAATGACTCCATGGGGCAAGAAAGCTATGGGCGTTAAGACACGTAAGAAAAAGAAAGCTTCTACAGCATTAATCGTACGTCGTCGTAACGGCAAGTAGGAAAAGGAGGAAGAAAAATGAGTCGTAGTGTTAAAAAAGGTGCATTCGTTGATGAAAGCCTGTTAAAAAAGGTTGAAGCTATGAATAAGAGCGGCAAAAAAGAAGTCATCAAGACATGGTCACGTCGTTCAACAATCTTCCCTTCATTCCTCGAACATACATTCGCTGTTCATAACGGCAAGGAACATGTTCCAGTATATGTTACAGAAGACATGGTAGGACATAAGTTAGGTGAGTTCGTACCTACAAGAAAGTTCGGCGGACATGCCGATAATGATAAGAAGGCTTAGGAGGTTAATTCGAGATGGAAGTTAAATCAACCGCAAAGGTCGTCCGTGTTACACCTCGTAAGGCCAGATTGGTTCTGGATCTTATCAGAGGTAAGGACGTTAAGGAAGCAGCAGCTATCTTAAAGTTCACACCACGTGCAGCTTCACCAGTCATCTTAAAGGTTCTGAATTCTGCAGTAGCAAACGCTACTCACAATCATAACCTTGATGAAGAGAAGTTATATGTTAAGGCTTGCTACGCTGACGAAGCAAGAACATTAAAACGCTGGATGCCAAGAGCTAAGGGTTCAGCCAGTCAGATCTTAAAGCGTCAGAGCCACATCACAGTGGTTGTTGACGAAAAGGAATAGGAGGGATAAATTATGGGTCAGAAAGTATCACCAATAGGATTACGTGTAGGCGTCATTCGTGATTGGGAATCTAGATGGTATGCTGAAAAAGAATATGGCACATTATTACAGGAAGACATCAAGATTCGTAAGTATCTCTTCAAAGCTTTAAAGGATGCAGCAGTTAGCCACGTTGAAATCGAAAGAGCTAAGAACAGAGTTGAATTAATCGTTAAGACAGCTCGTCCAGGCGCTATCATCGGTACAAACGGTGAAACTGTTGAAAAGTTAAAGAAAGACTTAATCAAGTTAACAAACGGCAAGCAGATCAACATTAAGGTTGTTGAAGTTGCCAACCCAGATCTGGATGCACACTTAGTTTCTAAGAGTGTTGCAGAACAGCTGGAACAGAGAGCTTCATTCAGAACAGCTCAGAAGAGAGCTATTCAGAAGACCATGCGTTCAGGCGCTAAGGGTATCAAGACTATGGTATCTGGCAGATTAGGCGGCGCTGATATCGCCAGAAGCGAAGGCTATTCAGAAGGCGTTACACCTTTACATACATTAAGAGCTGACATCGACTATGCATTAGCTGAAGCAGCTACAACTTATGGCCGTTTAGGTGTTAAGGTTTGGATTTGCCGCGGCGAAGTATTAAGAGGCGAAATGGTTAAGGATCCAGAAGCTCCAAAGTTCAGTGGTCAGAGAAATGACCGCAGACGTAACAATAACCGTCGTCCACAGAGAGACAACAGACAGGCTGCTAACGCTCAGGAAGCACCTGCAGAAAAGAAGGAGGTAGCTGAAAATGTTAACGCCTAAGAGAACAAAGTACAGAAGACCTCATCGCGTCAGTTACGAAGGACGCAGTAAGGCTGGCAGAGAAGTTACATTTGGTGAATTTGGTTTAGTTGCTGAAGAAGGCGCTTATATCACAAATAACCAGATTGAAGCTGCCCGTGTTGCCATGACTCGTAACATGAAACGTGGCGGTAAAGTTTGGATCAAGATTTTCCCACACATGGCTAAGACAAAGAAGCCGTTAGAAGTACGTATGGGTAGTGGTAAGGGTGCACCTGATGGATGGGTTGCAGTCGTACAGGCAGGACGTGTTCTGTTTGAAGTAGCAGAAGTTGAAGAAAGTGTAGCACGTGAATCTTTACGTTTAGCTGCAAACAAGCTTCCTATTAAGACACGTTTTGTCGTAAAAGGAAAGGAAGGTAAATAGTCATGGAAAAGATGAAGGAAATCCGCGAATTAAGCAATGCAGATTTAACCAAGAAAATCGATGAATTGAAAGAAGAACTATTTAACCTGCGTTTCCAACAGGCTACTGGCGTATTGGAAAATCCAGCCAGAATGAAGGAAATTCGTAAGACAATCGCTCGTATTAAGACCGTTCTGACAGAACGCGAAAGAGCTTAGGAGGGCCTAGGATATGGAAAGAACACATCGTAAAGTATTCCAGGGCGTAGTTGTTTCTGACAAGATGGATAAGTCAATTGTTGTTGAAGTTTCTACAAGTAAGAGACACAGTGCATATGGAAAACGTGTTAAGTACTCAAAGAAGTTTGTTGCTCATGATGAAAACAACGAAGCACATGCAGGTGATACAGTTGAAATCATGGAAACAAGACCATTATCAGCAACAAAACGTTTCCGTTTAGTCAGAGTTGTTGAAAAGGCAATTGTGTTATAGGAGGTGCACTTATGATTCAGAATGAAACAAGATTAAAAGTTGCAGATAACACAGGCGCAAAGGAATTATTAGTTATCCGTTGCTTAGGCGGTAGCCGCAGAAAGAGCGCTACTGTTGGTGACGTAGTAGTAGCAGCTGTTAAGTCAGCTACTCCTAATGGAACTGTTAAGAAGAGTGATGTTGTCAAGTGTGTCATCGTCAGAACTGCTTACCCAGTAAGAAGAGAAAACGGTACATACATTAAGTTTGATGACAACGCTGCAGTTATCATTAAGGATGACAAGTCACCAGTTGGCACACGTAGTTTTGGACCAGTTGCAAGAGAAGTTCGTGATAAGGAATACACAAAGATCGCTTCTTTAGCATCTGAAGTATTATAGGAGGACGTCATATGAAGATTAAAAAGGGTGATAAGGTCCAGGTCATTGCTGGCAAGGACAAGGGTGTTACCGGTGATGTCCTGGCTACATATCCTGAAAAGAACCAGGTAGTTGTTGAAGGCGTAAACATTCGTAAGAAAGCCGTAAAACCTACTCAGTTAAATCCTGATGGCGGTATCATGTCTCAGGAAGCTCCTATCGATGCAAGTAACGTAATGTTATACGATACAAAGGCTAAGAAGGCCGGCCGTGTTGGATACGTTATGGAAGGCAAAGATAAGGTAAGAATCAATAAGAAGACTGGCAACAAAGTCAAGGCCGACAAGAAGAAGAAATAAGGAGGAGTAAGATGAACCGTTTAAATCAAAGATATAACGAAGAAATCGTTAAGAAATTGATGGATAAGTACAATTACTCATCAGTTATGCAGGCTCCAAAGTTGGTTAAAATTGTTGTAAACATGGGTGTTGGCGATGCAATCGGCAATCCTAAGGCTTTGGAAGAAGCTGTTGAAGAATTAACAGCAATCACTGGTCAGAAGCCAGTAATCACAAAGGCTAAGAAGTCAATCGCAAACTTCAAGTTAAGAGAAGGCATGCAGATTGGTTGTAAGGTTACTTTGAGAGGCGAAAGAATGTACGACTTCTTTGATAAGCTTGTTACAATCAGCTTACCAAGAGTAAGAGACTTCAGAGGCGTTTCAAGAACAGCATTTGATGGCAGAGGAAACTACACCTTAGGCATTAAGGAACAGTTGATCTTCCCTGAAATCAATTATGACAAGGTTGCAATTGTAAGAGGTATGGATATCGTTATCGTTACAACTGCAAACACAAATGAAGAGGCATACTCATTATTAGAAGAATTAGGCATGCCTTTCACAAAGTAGGAGGTTAAGCAATGGCAAAGAAAGCAATGATCTTAAAGGCTAACAAGCCTGCTAAGTTCTCTTCAAGAGAATACACTCGTTGTGAGCGTTGTGGAAGACCTCACTCAGTATTAAGAAAATACAAATTATGCCGTATCTGCTTCCGTGAACTGGCTTATCAGGGCCAGATCCCAGGAGTAAGAAAGGCTAGCTGGTAAAAGGAGGAACAGGAAAATGATGGTTACAGATCCAATCGCTGATATGCTTACACGTATCAGAAATGCTATTCAGGCAAAACACGACAGTGTTATCGTTCCTTCCAGCAAGGAAAAAGTTGAAATCGCTAAGATTTTAAAAGAAGAAGGTTTCATTACTGACTTCGTAATTGACGGTGATTTAAAACAGAATATTATTATTACTTTAAAGTATGGTAAGAACAACACCAAGGTCATCACTGGTTTAAAGCGTATCTCTAAACCTGGTTTAAGAGTTTATGCAAAGGCTGATGAAC
>JAFUCG010000066.1 GCA_017459795.1 Erysipelotrichaceae bacterium
AAACTGTCAACTTTGAGAATATCATCCCCTAAGACACGACCTTCAGAAATAATACGCTTTTCCAAGAAGTTCATGGGCAGCTACCTCCAAAAAAATATGCTTTAAATATACCCCAATCAAACCATTATTTCAATATCAAAAATTGCAATTTCTCATTGAAAGCGCTTTACGTAAGATGGATAATATTTAGTATAAATAAGGAGATTAATTCATATGTGTATATTCTGCGACATTATCGATGGAAAGATCCCATCTAAGAAAATTTATGAAGATGAAAAGTGCATTGCAATTTTAGACATTGCCCAGTTAACAAAAGGCCATTGTCTGGTAATTCCCAAGCAGCATTTTGACAATATCGTCGATGTTGACGAGGAAACTTTAGCCCATATCATCAAGGTCACAAAGAGACTTGCCACCAGCAACATGAAGAAACTGAATGCTCCAGGCTGTCACATTCTCAATAACTGTAACCCTGTTGCCCAGCAGTCAGTCATGCATGTTCATTTCCACATCATTCCAAGATACAGTGAAAATGACGGCGTCTCAATGGACTTCGATCCTCAGCATGAAGAATACGATCTTGACGAGATCCAGAAGATATTAGCCTAAAAGAAGAAAGACCTTGCAAGGTCTTTTTTTACTGCTGTGGTGTTTCTTCGGCAGGCTGCTCAGGTACCGTTTCAGGGTTTTCCTCAGGAACCGGTTCAACACTGGTAATGTTGATGTTGCTTCTGTGGGCAACGATGTTAACTTCCTTTTCAGCCTCTTCAGGTTCATTGTTATAGTAATTTACTACCGTTTCAACCTCTTCAACCTTATCTCTGACTCTTTCACCGTTGATGTTAAGAATGCCATAAGTAGTAGATACAGCTGACTTATAGGCTGTAAGTGAATCAGTTACGTTAAGATTTACCGTACCGCTGATTTCGGTAACATTCAGCTTATTGAAAGTTACTTCATCAACCGTCATGTTACCTTCATTGGTATTGAAGATGATGTTTTCTATTTCAGAATTCTTTATTTCAATGCCACTGGTGATTGATGAAACATTCAGTCTTTCCAGGGTAACGTTACTTACATCGGTCGTTCCGCTGATCGTATCATAGGAAATGTCTGGCAAGCAGTCAGTTGGAATGTAAACGGTAATGGTGTCGATCTTACGACTGCTCTGGAAAAACAGATTATCCAGATTCTCAACTCTTTCCCTCATGTTCAAGCTGACTACCCCATTACCATTATTATATGTATTGATGTTATCAGTTTTCTGGAAATAATTGATTCTGATCTTGTCCCCTTCACTTTCCTTGATGATCAGCTTGTGGTTAACGCTTTTAAGATCAAGAGTGTCAACTTCTAATGGATCTATTTCCTGATAGACTTCCATGTAGGTTGCGGAAATGCGGGCATTAGGAACATAGTAAACACTATAAAGAACCCATATGCCAACTATGGCAACGGTTAGTAAAAGTATCAGAAAAATAGGCAGTTTTCCTCTAGTGTTCATATTTTCCCCTTCAAGCAAATTATAGCATAATAGCCCTAAATAAAATAAATGTTTTTTACTTGACAACCATAGGTAAGAAACTATAATAATATATAGTTAGCACTTTTGAGTGCAGAGTGCTAAAACACAGGAGGATATTATGATTAAACCTTTAAATGATAATGTATTACTTAAAAAGGAAACAACAGAAAACAAGACAAAGAGTGGTATCATTCTTTCAACTAACGAATCAAAGGAAGAAAACATCGGAACTGTAGTTGCCGTTGGTGACGGCAAGATCGTTGATGGCAAGAAAGTTGCCTTAACCGTAAAGACAAAGGACCGTGTCATTTTCGACAAGTACTCTACAACCGAAATCAAATATAACGGAGAAGAATACTTACTGATTCCAGAAAACAAGATTCTGGCAGTAATCGAATAACAGGAGGCAAGCATGAGTAAGGAAGTACTGTATTCAAAAGAAGTTAGAACAAAGATGTTAAAGGGTGTTGATGAATTAGCCAACACCGTAAAGGTTACATTAGGTCCTAAGGGACGTAATGTCGTATTGGAAACGAGCTATGGCTCACCATTAATCACTAATGACGGTGTAACGATCGCCAAGGAAATTGAACCAGAAGACAAGTTTGAAAACATGGGTGCCAAGTTAGTATACGAAGTTGCCAACAAGACCAATGACGTTGCCGGTGACGGTACCACAACCGCTACATTATTAGCTCAGGCAATCATGCATAACGGCATTGAATGCGTTGAAAAAGGCAGTAACCCTGTATTATTGAAACAGGGCATGGAAAAGGCTTCTAAGCTGATCGCTGAAAAGTTACTTGAACAGACCAAGAAAGTTTCAACATCAAACGACATTGCTCAGGTCGCTTCAATTTCTTCAAGCAGTGAAGAAATCGGCAAGTACATTGCCAAGGCAATGGAAAAAGTCGGCAAGGATGGTGTCATTACCGTTGATGAATCAAAGGGTTTTGAAACAGAACTGGAAATCGTTGAAGGTCTGGAATACGACAAGGGTTACATGTCACCATACATGGCCAGCGACAGAGAAAAGATGCAGTCTGAATTGGACAACCCATACATCCTGGTAACTGACCAGAAGATCAATTCAATTCAGGAGATCCTGCCATTACTGGAAAAGATCGTTCAGTCTAACAAGCCATTGCTTATCATCGCAGATGACATTGACAATGAAGTACTGACAACATTGATCGTCAATAAGTTACGTGGCGCATTCAACGTTGTAGCTACCAAGGCTCCAAGCTTCGGTGATTCTCAGAAGGCAATGTTACAGGATATCGCAATCGTTACCGGCGCCAAGTTCATCACCAAGGAACTGTCAATGGACTTAAAGGAAGTTGAACTTTCAGACTTAGGTACCGCTAATAAGGTAACCGTTAAGAAAGATACAACAACAATAGTTCACGGCAATGGTGAAAAGAGCGCCATCGCTGACAGAGTTGCTGAAATAAGATCACAGGTTGCCAAGTCAACTTCTGATTATGAAAAAAAGAAATTAAATGAAAGATTAGCCAAGATCACTTCAGGTGTTGCCATCATCAAGGTTGGTGCAGCTACTGAAAGTGAAATGAAGGAAAAGAAGTTAAGAATCGAAGATGCCTTAAACGCTACCAAGGCTGCCATTGCTGAAGGTATCATCTTAGGTGGCGGTGCTGCCTTAGTTAACATCTACAAGAAATACAAGGATGAACTCAAGAGTGACATCGTAGATGAACAGAAAGGTATCAATGCCGTATTCGAAGCAATCTTATTACCAATGGAACAGATCGCTGAAAACGCCGGTTATGATGGCAAGGAAATCGTTAAGCAGCAGCTCTCCAAGAGAGGCAACATCGGTTTCGACGCCAAGAACGGTGAATGGGTAGACATGTTCAAGGCCGGCATCGTTGACCCAACCAAGGTAACCAGAAGTGCCGTATTATACGCTACTTCAATCGCTGCTCTGTTTGTTACAACAGAAGCCGGTGTCGTTACCAAGGAAGAACCAGTTCCTGCTCAGGGTATGAACCCGGCTGCTGGTGGAATGTATTAAAATAATAGCTTAGCAATTGTTAAAAATGTGGGTACATAACATAAAGTGAACCCACATTTTTATATAGATATTCAATCATATTATCATCAAAATATCAGAATGAAACCGCCTGTATTTTTCCTTAAGCAGTTTCACTGTTACCTAATCAAAATTGCTAAGATATCGTTTTATTAAGAAACAGCAAAAATAAGGAAATGTATAAATGTTATTTGCAAGCCCAATATTTCCTTTGCTTAGTTTAATTCCGTGCCTAATATCACTATACCGTTCATGCTCAACAAGCATTTTTAATGATTTTGACTTGTTAGTGTTCGACTTAACTTCGACAGGTATCAGCTCACTTTTTGTTCTTACAAAAAAGTCTTCCTCTAATTCCGAATCATCTTTTTTATAGTAGAATAACCCAAGCCCCTGCTTCTTAAAAGCCTCTGAAACAAAGTTTTCATATAAAGCTCCCTTATAGACGCCTAGATTTCTGTTTGCTCTGAGATCTTCCTGAGCCTCATCATCAAGGTTAGCAATAAGTAGCCCAGTGTCAGCGTAATATAGTTTGAATCTGCTTTCATCAGCATTACCTTTTATTGGCAATTCAGGGAAGTTCATACAATAACATACATTTATTATTCCTGAATCACTCAGCCAATCAATACAACCACTATACTCTCTTGCCCTTGCCTTTTTATCTACCACTGAAAACTTAAACTTCTTGTTCTCTTTAGCAAGCTGGTTAGGAATACTTCG
>JAFUCG010000067.1 GCA_017459795.1 Erysipelotrichaceae bacterium
AAGAAAGCAGTAATCAAGCAGTTAAAAGATGGCCATCCGGTATGGTTTGGCAGTGACGTAGCCAAGTATGGTGAAAGAAAGGAAGGCATCTGGGATCAGGATACAGTAGACATTGAAAGTCTGTTTGACTTCAAGTATACCTTTACAAAGGCTGACAAGCTAACATATGGTGACAGTGCCATGAATCATGCCATGGTCATTCAGGGTGTTAACCTTGATAAGGATGGTAACCCGGACAGATGGAGAATTGAAAACAGCTGGGGCAAGGACAGCGGCAGAAACGGCTACTATACAATGAGTGCCAAGTGGTTTGATGAATATGTATATCAGGTAGTTGTCAATAAGAAATACCTTGATAAGAATACTCTTAAGTTATTAAAGGGCGACATTACCGAACTTGAACCTTGGGATCCAATGGGAACCTTGGCTGACTAGTTAAACATTAGCCATTAGTCATGTGATTAATGGCTTTTTCTATGGTCTTTAGAGTAACTTCAAGGCTATGTTTTGCATCTTCTGCAGATGTGATATAATAAGTCAGGAAAAGAAGGGATCAAATTGTTTAAGAAAATATCTAAAGCCACGGTCATCATCTGGATCGTAGGCTGGCTAATCGCATATTTAATTTTATTACCGCCAATCAATCCAGGGGCACTGGCATTCTGGATCTTCTTTACGCCAGCTTTAATCATACCTTTGCTGATATTCGTTCAGGGTAAGGTTTTAAAAGATGGTGTAAACAAAGGAAAGGCCTTATGGCCAACATTCATATTCTTAGTTGCTGTAGCCATTTTCTTTGGCGGCATGTTCATTGTCTCACCGACATTTAATGCCAAGGGCTTTGCCAACAGGATCATCATAACAGAATCATCCTTTGAAGAAGACATCAAACCTGTTGACTTCAATAATCTGCCATTGCTTGATAAGGCAAGCTCCCAGAAGGTTGGCGACAGAGTTGTTGGTCAGATACCTGAACTGGTATCACAGTTTACCGTTTCTGATGAATACAGTCTGATCAATTACAAGAATCAGATTGTCAGAGTTACACCGCTGGAACACATGGACTTCTACAAGTACATTGGCAACCATAGCGGTACAGCCGGTTATGTCATAGTTGACTGTACAACTGGTGAAGCTGAACTTGTAAGAACTACTGAAGGACTTAAGTATCTGGACAGTTCATATCTGTTCCATAACCTGAAATGGCATGTACAGATCTGTAACCCGTTCTCAATCTTAGGCGAAACTTCATTTGAACTTGATGATGAAGGTAATCCATACTGGGTAATTCAGACCTTAAGATATTCATGGGTCAACATCAAGCCGCAGGTCAGTGGAATCATCGTTTGTGATGCCATTACCGGTAAGATGCAGCGTTACAAGGTTGGCGAAGTACCATCATGGATCGATAACGTATATGATGCAAAACTTGTCACTGAAGAGATCAATTCATGGGGCATGTATAAGAATGGTTACATCAATTCACAATACCAGCAGAAAGACGTTGTTCAGGCTACTGATGGCTATACCTACATTACCAGAGACGATGATGTCTACATGTATACAGGAATTACTTCAATAGCTACTGATGAAAGTAACATCGGCTTTGTCATGGTAAATCTCAGAACTCATGAAGCAAGATACTATCCGGTTCCAGGTGCTGAAGAATACAGTGCCATGGATTCCGCAAAGGGTGTTGTACAGGAAAAGAACTATACTTCTACATTCCCGTTATTAATCAACCTCAATAACAGACCTACATATCTGTTATCACTGAAGGATTCAGCCGGTTTGGTTAAGATGTATGCCTTTGTAGATGTAGAAAACTATCAGAAGGTAACGGTTACTGATGCTGCCTATGGCATTAAGGTCGCCGCCGAACAGTATCTGAAGATGATGGACAGTTCAACTGATCCTTCAAAACCAGATGAAACCATACCAAAGGAATTCTTAACTGACATCATTACAATTAAGAAGATCAATCAGATCATGGTTGAAGGAAATACCATTTATTACATTACTTCTGACACCGGCTTAAGATTCGAGTTACCGGTAACTGTAGATCTTTCAATCGTACCGTTCATTACTGAAGGCGATACATTAAAGGTTGAATACTATAATACGAACAATCTCAATAAGGTCGTTTCTGTTGAAATAGTTTCACCAGAGGTACCTGAGACACCAGCAGACACGGTTCCAACCGCTGAAACTGAATCCGGCGGCAGTCAGGAAATCCACTCATAAGTCAAAGGCAGCACTTTAAAAAAGGTGCTGCTTTTTATATAATAATTACGAGGTAGTTAGACATGAACACAAAAACAATAATTAATAAAATCAGAAATGGTGAATTTGATGAGAGACTTCTGGAAGTCTACATTGATGAAGGGATGCTGGATTATCAGAAGGAAAGATACATCAAGACCATTGAAGAATTTGAAGAAAAATTCGGTGAAGGGGATGTAGAGATCTTTTCTATCCCTGGCCGTAGTGAAGTAGCAGGTAACCATACCGACCATCAACATGGCTGCGTAATGGCTTGCTCAATCAACCTGGACATCATCGTTGTCGCTAAATACGCTGATGATTTCCGAATCATTTCAAATGGCAAGGAAATCAAA
Source organism: Erysipelotrichaceae bacterium (assembly GCA_017459795.1). Taxonomy (GTDB): domain Bacteria; phylum Bacillota_I; class Bacilli_A; order Erysipelotrichales; family Erysipelotrichaceae; genus RUG521. The sequence goes on from JAFUCG010000067.1 coordinate 2,619, forward strand.
GGAATTAATCTTAAAGATTTATCTCTTAAGATGAACCAGCAATATACTTCCTTAGCCTTAGTAAAAGGCGTCTTACGCAAGTTGCAGCAGAACGGCCATAAGCTTGGTAATGTAAATGCTGTTATGAGCAGTAATGTATTGGTAGGCTCTGGCTTATCATCATCAGCCGCCTTTGAAGTAGCAGTAGGAACAATCATTTCCTACATGTTCAATGACGGTAAGATCTCCAAGATTGAATTAGCTAAGACAGCTCAATATGCTGAAAACGTATATTTTGGTAAGCCATGCGGCTTAATGGATCAGTGTGCCTGTGCCGTAGGCGGTCTGATCTTCATTGACTTCAAGGATGTCGCAAATCCATTAGTTGAAAAGGTCGATGTTAATTTCAGTGACTTCAAGCACAGCTTATGCATCGTAGATACTAAGGGTTCTCATTCAGGTTTGACTCCAGATTATCAGGCAATTCCGGAAGAAATGAAGACCGTTGCCCAGTACTTTGGCAAGGAATTTGTCAGAGAGATCACTCTTGATGACATCATGAATAATCTGGCAGACTTGAGAAAGCACTGTTCAGACAGAGCAATCTTAAGAGCCATTCACATGCTGGAAGAAGATGACAGAGTAATTGCCCAGGTCAAGAACCTGTCAAACAAGGATTTCGCTTCATTCAAGAAGCTCATCAAGGAATCTGGGGAAAGCTCATATAAGTATCTGCAGAACGTATACACCAATCATGACTATCTGAATCAGCCAATGTCATTAGGCATTAAGATCTCTGAAAACGTCTTGAAGGATCATGGTGTAGTAAGAGTTCATGGCGGTGGCTTTGCCGGAACCATTCAGGCCTTTGTTGAAGATGACTATGTTCAGGTATACAAGGAAGCCATGGACAAGTTATTTGGTGAAGGAAGCTGTCTGGTACTCAAGGTCAACCAGTTTGGCGCAACAAAGGTTATCTAACTAATACAAAAAAAAGCGGTTCATGAAGCCGCTTTTTTATTGCATCGTAATACTCATCACGAAGTCCCTTAGTCTATCTTTGCCTTTTTAATTTCATTCATTATTTCTTTCAGGTTAGCTTCACTGACAGCTACATATGAATAATCCTTAGGATCCTTGCCATCTTCATAAGTGCTTCTGTCAAGTTTTAATTCCTTAGCTGTCATGTGGATCTGATGGCAGCCTGTCTTTTCCAGTATTTCTACGACATTATGGCTTCTTACGCCGCCACCAGGTAAAATCGTTATCTTATCACCATAAAGTGAATTATACTTATGCATTACCTGCAAGCCTTCCTCTATGTCTGGATATACGGCGCCACCGCTGGTCAGTATTCTGTCAACGCCACAGTCAATTAATTTCAAAATGGCTTCATCCTTGTTTTCAATATGATCAAAGGCTTTGTGGAATATAGCCTGCTTTGGCTTGATGACTGTTACAAATTCTCTGGTTCTTTCTTCATCTAAGGTACCATCTTCATCCAGGAAACCAAATACGATTCCATCAGCACCGTTTTCCAGTAGCAATTTGGCATCTTGTTTCATCAGCTGATATTCTTCCTCACTGTAACAGAAACCATAACCTCTAGGTCTTACCATGCAGCAGATTGGAATGTCCGTAAGCTTCTTTACTTCTCTTAAAACTGAAACAGAAGGGGTCAGGCCACCCATTTCCAAGGCACTGTTTAATTCTATTCTGTCTGCGTTGCATTTAATGGCTGTAAGACAGTCATTAATGCCCCCACAGCATACTTC
>JAFUCG010000007.1 GCA_017459795.1 Erysipelotrichaceae bacterium
GGACAGCTTGTATTCTTTAAGCCACATGTCGTACCTTCAAGCTTGTCAATGACATCGTCTACCTTCATACCTTCCAGTAAACGGGATATGCCTTTCAGATTACCATTGCATCCGCCTACGATTGAAACACTCTTGATGATTCCATCCTCAATGTCAAATGTATATTTAGTACTGCAGACGCCCTTTGGTGTGTAACTATACTGCATTTCTTATCATCTCCTGGTAATATCTTACCAATAATCCTTTTATCATCAAGCAATATGCCTAGAATTCAATGGTAGCCTTAACTGCCTTCTTCCAGCCATATACGAGCTTGCCTTGTTCCATGATAGTCATTTCAGGTTCAAATTCTCTGTCAACATGATACTTTGCTCTTAATTCATCAAATGAACTGAACATGCCGATGGCCAAACCAGCCATCATGCAGGCACCTAAAGCTGTTGTTTCAAAGTTAACAGGTCTTACGATCTTTGTCTGTAAGATGTCTGACTGGAACTGCATCAGATAGTTATTACGGCAGGCACCGCCATCTACCTGTAAGCTCTTCAAGCGCATTCCGGTATCGTTGATCAGTGCTTCAATGACATCGAATGTCTGATATGCCAGTGATTCAAGAGTAGCTCTGACTAAATGTTCATTTGTTGTACCTCTGGTTAAGCCGAAGATTGCACCCTTGGCATTCTTATTCCAATATGGAGCACCTAAGCCGGTAAAGGCAGGTACGACATAAACACCGTTTGAATCAGGAACATTAGTAGCAAGCTTTTCACTTTCAGAAGCGGTAGAAATGATCTTCAAACCATCACGCAGCCACTGAATTGCGGCACCGGCTACGAATACGCTACCTTCCAGAACGTATTTGACATCATTACCAATCTTCCAGCCTACTGTAGATACTAAGCCTGAGTTACTGTTAATACGGTTGTTACCGGTGTTAAACAGTAAGAAGCAGCCTGTACCATAGGTGTTCTTACACTGACCGGCATCAAAACAGGTCTGGCCAAATAAGGCACTCTGCTGGTCACCGATTACGGCAGCGATTGGAGTCTTGCAGCCTAACAGATCTGTGTAACCATATACCTGAGAAGAATCGACGATTTCCGGTAACATGTTTCTTGGAATGTTCCAGATTTCCAATAGGTCATCATCCCACTGTAACGCGTCAATATCCATTAACATTGTTCTGCTCGCATTTGATACGTCAGTGATGTGCTTTTCACCATTGGTAAGCTTATAAACCAGCCAGCTGTCAACTGTACCGAACATTAATTCGCCATTAGTAGCACTTACCTGACCGTTTTCAGTATGATCAAGGATCCAGCGGATCTTACTGGCTGAGAAATATGGGTCAATTGTCAAACCGGTCTTTTCCTGAATCATGTCACCATACCCTTTACGGCTGACATCTTCACATAAAGCAGCAGTCTGTCTGGACTGCCATACCAAGGCATTATATACCGGTAAGCCGGTCTTCTTATTCCATACTATTGTTGTTTCACGCTGATTGGTAATGCCGATTGCCTTAATATCGGTATTCTTCAATCCTGATTTTTCCAGAGCCTGCAGGCAGACATCCTTAACAGAACTCCAGATCTTATTGGCATCCATTTCAACCCAGCCAGGATGTGGGAAATAGTTTTCGATCTCCTGTTGGGTAATGGTAACGATGTTAAGGTCCTCATCAAAAATTATGGCACGTGAACTGGTTGTGCCCTGATCGATAGACATGATATATGATTTCATTCTTACTTATCCCCTTTTCTTACATTATACCATCATTATGAAAACTTGAGGAATAATTCTGTAAATGATATGATTATGATTAGGTGATAACCATGAAGAAAACAGTATTATTTACCTTGTTGATCAGCCTGTTATTTCTCATTGTACCGGTATTTGCGGATGACGAATTTACCTCATCACTTGACGGTACCACTGAGACTCATAACAAGGAAATGATCGTAATAGATGTTCATATTAACGGTAATGAGATCGATAATGTCAGCGGTGATGTTAATTACTCCAGTAATGACCTGGCAGTATTTTCCGTTGAAAAGAATCCTGACTTAAGCGATTGGGAAGTTGAATTCAATACCAAGGATACGACCAGAATTTCATTTAAGGCTTCTTCCTCAAATGAAAAGATTAACAGTGATACCATTCTGTTTACCATCAAGTTTGTCGTATTCAATGAAAGAACGACCTTTACCAACGTAACAACTACCAATGTTCAGTCTGTCATAAAGACAGTTGAAAAGATCGTCGTTAACCAGGATGAAATTGATAAGGCTCTTGACGAAAAGGCCAACGCCTTCTCAGAAGAAATTGCCAATTCAATCGTTGTTCCAGATCCAATCTACAGAGAAGAAACTAATGAAAGAATTCAGACCTTCAGCAATGCCAACATTGACATCAACGTTACAGCCAAGGTTTCTGAAAACAATTATCTTAAGAGTGTTGAAGTTAAGAACGGAACCTTAAACCCAAGCTTCAATAAGCTTACCAATTCCTACCGCATCATCGCCAATAACAGTAAGAGCGAAATAACAATCAATGCCCAGGCTGAACTTGACAGCAGCAGCGTTGAAATCAGCAAGGAAATAAACGGGCAGATAGTTGTTACAGTTACAGCTGAAGATGATTCAGTCAACTCCTACATCTTTACGATTGAAAGAACAAACGTAAATCCAGAAGTTGACCCACAGACTCCAACCAAGAATCCTAACGGATTCAGCCCACTGACCATTGCCTTACTGGCAGGACTTGGCGTAATTGCCTTAGGCTTTTTAGGCATTGGCGGCTATTACGTATACTTTGGATCAAGAGAGTAAACAGGAATGCATAATTCCTGTTTTTTGAAAGGAAACACATGAATAAGACAACAGTTAATTACGGCATCATCTCAACGGCATCCATAGTTCCCCGCTTCGTAAATGGAATAAGGGAAAGCGGAAACGGCAACGTCATTGCCCTTTCATCACGTTCAATTGACAAGGCCAGAGCCTTAAGCCAACAGCTTAACATACCTGAATACTATGACGACTATCACATCTTATTGAATGATGAACGCATAGATTGTGTATATGTACCGTTAATAAACAGCCTGCATTACCCTTTTGCCAAGGAAGCATTATTACATGACAAGAATGTCGTCATGGAAAAGCCATTTGTCCTGCATAAAGAACAAGGAATGGAATTAAAGCAATTGGCTAAGGAAAGAAATCTGTTCATAACCGAAGCAGTCAAGACCCCTTTCCTGCCTGTATTTAAAGATGTAAAAAGAATAATAGATTCCAAGGAATATGGAAATGTCCACATGATGCTATTCAGGCAGTCATATGTCGGCAGCAACTATACCCAGGGCTGGAATACGGTCAAGGCCTGTGGCGGTGGTGCCCTATATGGCAATGAAGCCTATTTCCTGACCATGGCTGAATATTTATGCGGTAAGATAACGGATTATAAGGGCTTAGCCAGTTACAAGGATTCCGACAGCGAAAGCCAGTGTACGGTATCAGTACTAACCGAAAACAACGTACTGGCAATCAGTACGGTATCTTCGGAAGTATTGCTGACTAACGGGCTCTTCATTTACCTGGATAATGCCAGAATAGAAATACCTGATTACTGGAAAGCCACAAAGGCTTACCTCTATCAGGGAAAAGATTTGATACAGGAGTTCAGTTATCCATGTAAATATGAGATGCAGTATGAAATAAGGCATTTCAATGAGTGCATGTTAAATGGTCTGTTGGAAAGTCCGGTAATACCGCTTGATGACAGTATCAGGCATATTGAGATATGCGAAGACTTATATTCTGAATGGATAAAAAAATGAGTTCATATGGACTCATTTTCATTTTCTTATAACTGTTCAAGTCTGGCTTTGAGTATCTCTAACTCTTCAAGTTCCATCTCTTCAAGAGCGCCATTGTCACAAGCCTTGGCAATCTCAGGGTTCAATGGTAAGCGGGCAATGACTTCAAGCTCATGCTCTTCAGCGATCTTACTGGTATCGCCAAACAATGATACTCTGTTACCGCAGTTGTCACAGATGACATAGCTCATGTTTTCAACGATTCCAACGACCGGGATCTCCATTGTTTCAGCCATTCTCAATGACTTTTCAACGATCATTGATACTAATTCCTGAGGTGTTGTAACAATGATTACACCGCTTAATGGCAATGACTGGAATACTGTCAGTGGTACATCGCCTGTTCCCGGAGGAAGGTCTACGAACATGTAGTCTACATCTCCCCAGGCTACTTCGGTATAGAACTGCTTGATGATGCTGGTAATCATTGGGCTTCTCCAGATGATAGGTTCGGTTGGATCTTCCAACATCAGGTTGGCAGATACGACCTTGATTCCCAGATAGGTTTCCTGTGGAATGATTCCTTCATCAGTAGCGTACATCTTGCTGTCTAATCCAAAGATCTGTGGAATGCTTGGGCCGGTGATATCGGCATCAAGAATTGCACACTTGTACCCTGCCTTCTGCATGGTAATAGCTGCTAATGATGTAACAAGTGACTTACCTACACCACCCTTACCGCTGACAACGGCAATGATCTTCTTAATGTGAGTGTGATCATTAGCTTTTAATAAAAACTGTGACTTAAACTGCTCTTTAGCTGACATGTGTATTTCTCCTATTCTTCAACTTCAATTACCGGTAATTCAAACCAGAAATCTGTTCCCCTACCGATTTCACTTTCAACCCCAAATTCTGACTTATGAAGTTCCAGGATTGTTTTTACTATCGAAATCCCTAAACCGCTTCCGGTTTCCGGCCTGATATGCTTCTTGTCTACTTTGTAATAACGTTGCCAGATCAATGGCAGATCTTCCTTGCTGATGCCAGGACCATGATCTATGACATCCACTCTTATCTTGTCATTACTTCTTTTTGCCTTTAAGACAACGACCTTGTCTTCGCCAATGTGAGTAATGGCATTATTGATGAGATTGTATAATACCTGTTCCAGTCTCATTCTGTCCCCGCGGATATAACATGTCTTATCCTCCAGGTCCAGAACAAATTTGAAACCGTTATTCTCCATCATCTTTGTATAAGTATTTGCGACAGCGATCATCATTTCATTAACGTTGATGTCCGTTAACGAAATGCCTATTGTACCTGATTGCAGTTTGGAAATGTCCAGCAGATTATTGACCAGTGAGGTTAATCTGTTAGCCTCATCAATGATTACCTGAATGTTTTCCGCGGTTGCTTCACCAGGAACATCTCTCATAACTTCCCCATATCCTGATATCATCGTTAATGGGGTTCTTAAGTCATGAGATACGTTGGCGATCAGATCCTTTGTCATCTGATCAGCCTTCTTTAACTGTACAGCCGTATCATTGAGCGAATCACTTAACTGTTCAATTTCACTGTAACCCTTGCCGTCAAATCTGATGTCATAATTGCCGGTTGCCAGAACCTTGGTCTTTTCATTAAGATTTTCAATCGGCTTGGCCAATACCCTAGAAGCAACCTTAGAAATGATAAACGCTATGATTATCAATATGACTGTCAGAATGATGAGCTGTACCTTAAGGGTCTGTACGGCAGCGTCAACCGGCATTAAGTCGGCCATGGTAATCACATACAGATTACTGCCGTTGACATCAGTTGTTTCCACGCCATAGGCAATTAAGGAATGCTTCTCCTTACCTGTTCTTTTCTCACCTGCCGGTGAAAAATCATCAAACTCAGTGGAATAGTAATATGTATTGTCCTCATCTTCTAAAAGATCCTGAGTTATTTCCATTATCTTATAATCAAATCTGTTGCCTAACAGGTTGAACAGGTTATGTTCAGTTACGATCGTATATTTCTGGGAATCCATGTTGTAGATGATAACACTGATGTTATTATCTCTGGACTGACTCATGACAATTTCCTTGATGTCCTCAAGAGAATTGTCCTTGATTGCTTCTACGACCTGAGAGGAATAACTCTTAGTCTGATTGGTTCTTACGATTCGGTAAGTCTGATCAAGTAAGCCAATCTGAAAGAGCCATAATATCGCTACCAGAATGATGGAAAATACCAGAAAGTACGAGAACAGTCTGAAACGCAGGCTCTTTCTATGCTTCAAAGCGATAACCTACCCCTCTTACCGTAACGATGTATTTCTGATACTGGCCCAAGGAACGGCGTAATAACTTGATGTGTGTATCCAAAGTTCTGTCATCGCCATAGTAGTCATAGCCCCAAACTTCTGTCAGAAGTCTTTCTCTGGAAAGCGCGATGTTCTTGTTTCTGGATAAGAAGAACAGTAGCTCATATTCCTTTGGCGACATTTCTACTCTTTGGCCATCCACTGTAACGATGCGTGCTGTATAGTCGATGGTAAGACCCTCATAACTGACGATCTCGTTATTGCTTTCAGAAGTAGCTACTTCCTTTCTTCTGGAAAGGATTGCCTGAATTCTCATCATTAATTCCTTTACTGAGAAAGGCTTGATGACATAATCATCAACTCCTACCTCAAAGCCATGAATGCGGTCATATTCTTCGCCTCTGGCTGATAACATGATGACTGGAGTCTGCTTTACCTTACGGATAGCCTTTACGGCACTGAAACCGTCAAGTTCCGGCATCATGACATCCATAACGATCAGATCATAATCGTTTTCTTCAGCCATTTTGACGGCGGTAAAACCGTCAGAAGCCTCTGCAACTTCATGACCTTCAAATACTGCATATTTCTTGATCATCTCACGGATCTTTTCTTCATCATCTACTATTAAAAGTCTTGCCATGATATCACCTCAACTATAGCATAGTGTATTTCTGTGAATGTTTACTGAACTTTGTCTTTAAATAAACTGAATTAACCTTTTAAGCCATCAGCCTGTCTCTGCATGTTTTCTACGACTACGTCATAGATATCGCCTAAACTGGCTGCGTATTCAAGAATTTCCCAAGGCTTGTTGGTGTGGAAATGAATCTTGATCAGATCCTCATCACCAACGGCTAATAAACTGTCGCCTTCAAAATGCTCAACAATGTAATCAAAGATCTCGTCTTCATCAAGATCATGACCGTCAATCAACAACTGTGTATCAAACTTAAATTCCAACATAACATTTTCCTTTCATTCAATATAGTGTCTCTTAGCTCTTGGCATGATTCTGGAGGCAATTTCACTGCCTACTGAATCACCCCATGAAGCAAACTCTTCCATTGTTATGACTTCATTCTGATCCCTGCCGATGAGTGTTACCTTATCTTCAACTGAAACATCAGGTATTTCGGTAACATCAACCATGAACTGATCCATGCAGATCCTGCCGACTACCGGTACCTTGTGTCCTCTGATGATGACAAAGGCCTTGCCGGTAAGATTTCTAGGATAACCATCGGCGTAACCGCATGATACTGTCGCAATCTTTCTGTCCTTATCTGTAAAATACAGTCTGCCGTAAGAAATTCCTTCATTTGCCTTTACGGTCTTTACATATTCTATCTTACTGTAATACGCAAGAACAGGCTTGGTATCATAACGCTCAACGATATCACCTACGGTATATCCATAAAGCATGAATCCAGGTCTGAAATAATCATGCTTAAATTCCGGATAATTGAGAACACCGCTGCTGGCACAGACATGTGTTCTGCCAGGATTCAAGCCATTCTTTCTGACCTTGTCAACAAAACCGTTGAACCGTTCGTTCTGAATTCTGGTAAAGCTCTTATCATCTTCCACAAATGAATCAGCGCAACATAGGTGTGTATACGTACCATTGATGTGAATGTCAGGCAAGCCGTACAGATGTCTGATGACTTCTTCATTTTCTTCAGCGTTTACCCCTAAGCGTCTCATTCCCGTATCAAGTTTTACTTCACATTCAACGGTGATGTTATTTTTAATTGCCCACTTACTTAATCTTTCAGCGTGTTCAACTGAAACTACTGACATGATTAATCCTAACTCATGAGCGCTCATCCAGTCCTGCTGGTCAACGTAACTCAGAATCAGAATACTGCCCTTTATTCCGGCTTCTCTTAATACCTTACCTTCTTCGACGCAGGCAACCCCAAAATCATGAATGCCCATTTCAGATAAGGTTCTGGCAACTTCAACGGCACCATGACCATA
>JAFUCG010000068.1 GCA_017459795.1 Erysipelotrichaceae bacterium
ATTGGACCAATGTTTTCTCCGGTTTCTGAGTTCTTATACTGAGTACAGAAACGAGGGTTACCTTTCATTGTGAATGGATCTTCCATTGTTTTAAAAGGCAGAGTCTTGTTGATCATGAAATATGCCATGTCTCTTAATCTTTCTGCCAACAGTGGGTCAGATACGGTCTTTGCCTTTCTTAAGGCGGCAACGGTTGCCATCATGGCAGCGTGCTTGAATACACCGCCGTTTTCTCTGTCGCCAGGGAAGTAGAATGATGTTCCTGTAACTACTCCTAAAAGATCATAGTTTACCGGTGTACAGAGTTTTAAGCCGGCATCAGTCTTTAAATAACTGTCGATGACATCCAACATTGAACTGATTTCTTCATCAGTAGCTACATCAGCCAGTAATGACCAGCTGAATGAATTAAGGTAGTATGAACCGTTAATGTTTTCATCAAGCGACAGTCCATCACCGGTTGCTCCAAGATAAGCATACTTACGATCATCATTTATCAGGCATCTGGCATAATAATTGTCTTTCCAGCAGTTTTCATGAATGCTGGTAACGGTATTATTCTTTATTTCCATAGCCAGTTTTATGATGCCCTGTTCATTAACTGATTCAGCCAGCCAGGCAGTATTTTCAGCGGCTATGACTAACAGGAAGGCGTTCATGACACTTTCACTCTGGGTGTTCTCAAATGGAACACCAAACGGCTGATTCTTATCTGCCAGCTGCTTGTAATACTTCTCTTCTTTTTCAGGACCGTTGTAAACGGTCTTGTCCAGTCTTAATGTATCATTCCAGTCAGCTGTATCTAATAGTGGTAGGCCATGTTTACCTACTGATATTTTTCCTGAATAGACTAAGATGGCTTTCAGGGTATCAATTAATCTTCTTGATTTTGAACTGCCTGCCATTTCAAATTCTTCAGTCAGGAACTGTTTGTCGCCGGTTAATCTGACATAGCGGTAAACAGCCTGAATCAGCCATAACTGGTCATCTGAACACATTCCCGGTTCCTTGCCTCTGGTTGTGAAGTTGTGATAGGCGTAGCCAAATTCAAATACATTTCTGATCCATGAATTTAACAATTCCTTAATCAGCTTATCCTTGCCTGAAGCATGCAGATAATACATGGAAGCGTAAATGTCCTGTATTTCTCTGAAGCCGGTCTCACGATATGACTTCTGAGACCAGGCAAAGGAACGTGAAATATAGGTCTGATATAATACCTGGAAAGGCAGGTTATTAGACAGGTAGGCATTTAAGTCATTATCGTCATTATTAACTTTCAAGAATGAACTGTAATTACTTATGTGACTTATTACTTTCTGTAATGATTCATCTAATTGTCTTTCATCACTGTATTTGGCATACAAATTGAATAATTGAGTATCGAATTCTTTTCTGACATCTTCCTCATTCTGCGACATGCCGACAAACTCATCAATATTGACGGCTTTATCTGCTTCTACATTAACTGTCTTAGCCAAGGCATAGAAAGCTGCCCCTCGACGGCTGTAACTGTTTGAAAGTCTTAATAAACCGCCTGGCTTATCATAGCTTCCTGTTCCAATAAAGCCATTTACATCACTGGTAAACTCATCCATTGTTTCACCATTGGCCAGTAACATGGCAAAGCGTTTTTCAGCGTTGCATGCTTTTGGCTTGTGGTGAGCAGCGATGGCTATTGGCTTGTTATTGAGGTTGTAGGTTTCACTTTCTACTACGACATTTGCGTACATGATATCAGAAGTAAGAGTACCAGGATCAGTAATGCCAAACATGCCTGTTACTACTACTCTTAACTTACGCTGTTTATCAGTGAGGTTACGAATCTGAATGCGTTGGGCTTCAACAGCCGTAGGGAAGTCATATTCCTGTGGCAGAATGAAGATCGTTCTCTTTATTTCCAGACCGCATTCAGTGTAATAGAAGATCTCAGTGTAGTTATTGTGATGAACACAATAAGCCTTACTTACATTATTTCTAACATCAAGTGAATAAAAGATCTGTCTGCCGTTTTCGGTAATGTAAAACTGACGGTTTGCTGTTTCACCATTGATGTCCGGATTAAGTTCATATTTGGTGGCCAGAACCTGTTTTTCCTGACAGCCACGGAATGAACCTCTGCCAAAGTGATCCAGAACACTCTTTGGGGTTGTCTGTAATGGATCACTGTAATCTTCTCTGTTACCCAAAAGAAGATTAACGGCATAATGAGTTCCAATTAACGGAGCCTTAAGATCAATGACAAGGTCTCCGTTTTCATTTAGCTTACCTGCAGAAGCAGTAAGGTTTTCAATGATGTCTCTGATCTTGTTTTCGCTTGTTGAATCTAATTTGATTTCCTGGTCATTTCTGTATAGAGCGTAGCCATGGTCAACCGTTAAGAGAGTATTGCTCTTTTCAACAGCCAGAAGGGGATACAGGTCACTGTCATTCAATAGGCGTATTGCGATAGGAAAGGGAAATGATAGACCTGTTACAGCGAATACTGTATCCTTATCTGCTGAGTTGAATACGGCATCTGTATACCCGCTTAAACGACCTTCAAAAGTCCTGGCGGCTATGCCAAGAGCTGTAAGTTGTTGATTGCGGGCTGTTTCATTGGTGAAATTCATGGTCATGCTCCTGAGATGGGTTAATTAACCCATGGTAATTTCTACATTTACTTCTTTTTCATCTGTTAATGGTAAAGGTCCTACTGGGATTTCCTTACCGTTTATCTTTATTTCTCTGACACCTTTTTCAACACCGTCAGGGTTATTAACGGTGATGTGATACATGGTGTTTCTGAATAATCTGTTTACTGAATAACTCTTAACGGTATGTGGTATGCAAGGGTTAACAGTTAAGCCGTCATAATCTGGCTGAATGCCCAATATGCCTTCAGTTAAAACTGTGAAGGTCCAGGCTGCCGTGCCTGTTAACCATGAGTTCTTTCCTTCACCGAAGGTAGGTGCATCCTTACCGGCAACCATCTGACAGTATACATATGGTTCAGTACGGTGAATCTCAGAAATGTCTTCTAAGAAGGCAGGGCAGGTCTTCTTGTATAATTCAAATGCTCTGTCACCATGACCCATGATCGTTTCAGCAAAGATGATCCATGGGTTGTTATGGCAGAAGATGCCTGCGTTTTCCTTATATCCTGGAGGATATGAAGATATTTCACCAAGATTCAGACGGTAGGTTGTATAAGCAGGGTTAAGGAGTACGATACCGTATTTTGTATCAAGTCTTTCCTTAACGGAATCCAAAGCTTTCTGAGCCTGTCCGGTTTCAACACCGATTCCTGCCATGATGCACATGCCCTGAGGTTCAATGAAGATCTTTCCTTCATCACATTCTTCAGAGCCAACTTTCTTACCGAAAGCGTCGTAGGCACGTAAGAACCACTGACCATCCCAGCCCTTATCCAGAACTGTCTGATGCATCTGTTCAACTGCCTTATAGGCATTTTCTGCTTCTTCATTTTCTCCTAAGTGTTTCAGGATGTTGGCATACTCACGGCCATACTTAACGAACATGCCGGCGATGAATACTGATTCAGCGACCGGTCCTTCAGAAGGTCCGGTGATCTGGAATGATTCCCCTGGATGTTCTGAGAAGCAGTTGAGGTTGAGACAGTCATTCCAGTCTGCTCTGCCTATCAACGGCAGCTTATTAGGACCGAGGTTGTTTAAAGTGTAATTGAATGAACGGCGTAAGTGCTCAAGTAATGGAGCTGCCAGTTCATGATTGTTATCGAAGTCGACAATTTCCTTAAGGATGTCCCAGTCACCGGTTTCACGGATGTAGGCATCCGTACAGGCAATTAACCATAATGGGTCATCATTGAAGCCTCCGCCAATGTCAGAGTTACCTTTCTTGGTTAATGGCTGATACTGGTGATAAGCCCCGCCATCAGCTTTCTGGGTAGCGGCGATGTCGAGAATTCTTTCTCTGGCCTTTTCAGGAATCATGTGAACAAAGCCAAGCAGGTCCTGACATGAATCTCTGAAGCCCATGCCTCTGCCAATGCCTGATTCATAATATGAAGCTGAACGGGACATGTTGAAGGTTACCATGCACTGGTAAGCGTTCCAGATGTTTACCATGCGGTTAACAACCTTGTTATCGGTATTTACTTCAAATCCAGATAACAGATTATCCCAGAAGTTCTTTAAAGTAGCCAAGCCTTCATCGAACTGGCTGTTTGTATAATACTTGTCCATCAGCTTTCTGGCGTTTTCCTTATTAATGACTCCAGGAGCAATGAATTTTTCTGAAACCGGTACTTCAACATAACCTAAGCCGAAAATGACATCGTAAGTTTCTTCAGGTTTTAATTCCAAATGGAAGTGATGTGCTCCGATTGGCTGCCAGCCATGAGCGATGGAATTATTACATTTTCCATTAACAACTGCCTGTGGGCTCTTTGGTGAACCATAGACACCCATGAAACTGTCACGTGATGTATCAAAGGAATCAGCTTCCTTATTGGCATAGAATACAGCGTAGTGATTTCTTCTTTCTCGGTATTCTGTCTTGTGGTAAATGGCGCTTCCTTCAACTTCAACTTCACCGGTAGAATAGTTTCTCTGGAAGTTGGTTGTATCATCAGTTGCGTCCCATAAACAGAATTCTACAAATGAGAACAGATCAATGTTTCTTGTTTCACTGGAATTGTTCTTAACAGTGACACGGTTTAACAGGATGGTGTCATATTTAGGAACATATAATTCCTGCTTTACTTCAATATTATTCTTAGATCCCTTAATAACGCTGTAGCCTAAGCCATGGCGGCATTCATATTTATCAAGTTCTGTCTGAGTAGGCTGCCAGCCAGGATTCCAGATCGTATCATTATCCTTTACATAAATATGGAAACCGTCCTGGTCCAAAGGAAGATTATTATATCTGTATCTTGTTATTCTTCTTAATTTAGCATCTTTATAGAACGCATAGCCGCCGGCTGTATTGGATAAAAGGGTAAAGAAGCTGTCACTTCCCAGATAATTGATCCAAGGTAACGGTGTTGCGTACTTTTCTATTACATATTCTTTTTTTACGTCATCAAAATGTCCAAATTTCATAGATTTATACCTACCTTTCGATAAAATGCGTAAACGTTTAAGCTATTTTTACTGTTCTTTACTCTATAATAAAGCCTTTTTTTAGCGAAAACAACCGAAAAATGAGAAAATTGTAACCGATTTCAAAAAAAGTGTTTACAAACTTCGAAATTGTGATATGCTGAAATTAAGAAAACGATTAAGTAAATTTGGGAGTAGAGGTACAATATGGTTTCAATGAAAGAAATTGCGAGAAACTGTGGCGTATCGGTTGCGACTGTTTCGAAAGCTCTCAGCGGCAAAAAGGATATATCCAAGGCTACCAGTGACAAGATCAGAAAAGTCGCTGAAGAAATGGGATATATGCTTAATGCATCAGCCAGAGCTCTGAAGACAAATCGTACAAACAACATTGGAGTATTATTTGTTGACAACATGTCTGTAGGCCTTGCCCACGAGTATTTCTCAGAGATCCTTGAAAGTTTCAGATGGGCTGCTGAGGAAAACGGATATGATATTACCTTTATTAATAATCATATCGGCGGAATGAGCTCAACCTATCTAAATCACTGTAAATACCGCAATTTTGACGGAGTTGTTATCATATCAGCAGATTTTAAGGATCCGCAGATCCTGGAACTGGTTGATTCTGATATTCCGCTTGTGTGTATCGATTACAACTACGATAACTGTTCATCAGTTGTATCAGATAACACCAAGGGACTTAAGCAGCTGGTCAAATATGCCCATTCAATGGGACATGAGAAGATTGCGTTCATCCATGGCGAAATGACGGATGTTACCAAGAATAGACTTAACGGATTCTTCAATGCCTGCCGTGAATTAGACATCAAGGTCAATGATGATTATGTCATTGAAGGCAAATACCACGACATCGATGACAGTTATGTTAATGCCAGAAAACTACTGGCATTGGAAGATAAGCCAACATGCATCATCTTCCCTGATGACTATTCACTAATTGGAACGATGTCACGTTTCGCAGATGAGAAGGATGATTCATTACAGAACATTTCCGTAATTGGATACGACGGTATCAAGATGGCCAGATTCATTGGCCTTACCACATATCAGCAGGATGCCAAGTCATTAGGCATGCTGGCATGTAAGAGATTGGTTGATGCAATCGAAAATCCAAGCGGTATCTATGAACACTCAATTGTTGCCGGACATTTAATTGAAGGCAGCAGCGTTCGTAAAATCTAGTTGTTAACTGTTTAAAAACAGTTTGGGGATGCGGACAAATATTTAGACATTTCCACACATCAATTTCCTGTATTCCATAGGGCTTAAATAGCCCAATGATTTCTTGATTCGTTACTCATTATACCAGATGAGATAATCGTTTAATTGTTTAATGAATTCTTCCATTGATACGCCGTTCCAGTTACGCCCATAGAAGAATTCATTTTTTATTCTGCCAAACAAGCCTTCACAGGCAGAGTTATCTGGTGAACATCCTTTTTTCGACATGGACCTCATCAATCCGTATTCATTCATTCTTCTGATCCATTCCGGCCATCTGTAATGTGCACCACGGTCAGAATGAACTATTGGGTGTTCCTTTTCTGTAAGCGTAAGATATGCTTTATCAAGCATCGTATTTGCCAGCTCGGCATTAGGAGATGTTCCTATCGTCCAACTGGGAAGATACCCATCAAAACAGTCCACTATTGGTGATAAGTATGCCTTTCCGGCTGGTATCGCAAATTCGCTTATGTCAGTGAGCCACAACTGATTTTTCTGTTTAGAATGAAAATCTCTTTTCACAAGGTTTTCTACTGCCGGTGTTATTTCTCCCTGATATGAGTTAAATCGTTTAGGCATTTTCCTCTGTATCACTATCAGGTTTTCTTCTTTCATCAGTCTTCTGACGACTTTCTCAGATATGGTGATGTTTTCTTTCTTTAATAATGCGTGAATACGCCTGTAACCATATCGGCCATTATTGTCATTAAATAGCTTTATGATTGTTGGCCTGAGTTCACTGTATTTATCTATGTTCTGCTGCTTCTTCTGGTAATAGTATGAACTCCTTGGTATGTCAAGCCATTCAAGTAATCTTGGCAGTGAATACTTTCCCCTCAGTGCGCCGACTATCACTGCCTTTTCACTGTTTGTCAGTGCCTTTCGGTCGACGCAGGGGTCTTTTTTTATTACTTCGATCGTCTCCTTGAGAATGTCTACTTCCATTCTCAGATCTTCAATCTGTGCCTGAAGTGTTTCTGCTTCTTCGCTTTCGATATTATGATTTATCGGCTTCTCTTTATTCTTGTTTTTAGTATTCACGAGGGATGCAGCTCCTTCCTTCAGGTACATATTTATCCAGACACGTATTGTCACCGGATGAAATCCTATTTCCTTGGCAACATCATTTATATCCTCATTATCCTCTAAAACTCTTTTTACTGCCAGTATCTTTGTATCAGTACTTGCATAGTGATTTTTATATCCTGTTTTAGGTCCTCGCCTTTTACTGGCTAACTCGTCAATGTTATCTCTTCCCTTTATCCAGGTGTACATGACTGTCCTGCCAGGATACCCCAATTTTCGTACGACCTTGGTTACTGACTCTGTTTGGTCATACAAAAGGAGTGCTTTTTCGATTTCTTCTCGTGTGTACATTAATTACCTCCTTAGTGTTAATTAATGTCCAACTTTTCGTCCGCACTCCCTTTGCATAAATAATTAATCAATGCTTATTAACGAAGGAGGAAAAAATGAAAAAGTTATTAAGTGCAATTCTTGCAGTATTAATGGTTGTTTCATTAGCAGCATGCTCAAAGCCTGCTGATCCAACACCTGCTGCAGAAGAAGGAAAAGTTTTAAACATTTGGACCTGGAATGAAGAGTTCTGGGGATTCTTAGGCAAGTATTATGCTGACGAAGTAGTAGACGCAACAACCTTAAAGAAGGGTGACGTTACAATTAAGCGTACTACTTATCCATCAGATGGCGGTGCTTATCAGGATGCATTAGATGAAGCATTACTGAATCAGGCAAATGCTGCTCCTGATGAAAAGGTCGACTTATTCTTAGCTGAAGCTGACTACATCTTAAAGTACACTAACTCAGAAGCTACTATGGATGTTAAGTCAATTGGTGTTACAGATTTCTCTAACACATATAAGTACACTGTTGAAGCTGCATCAGACGCTAAGGGCGTTGTAAAGGGCGTTTCATTCCAGTGTTGTCCAGCTGCTGTTATCTACAGACGTTCAATCGCTAAGGATGTCTTAGGTACAGATGATCCAGCTGCTGTACAGGAAGCAATGGCTGACTGGGATAAGTTCAATGCATTAGCAGAACAGTGCAAGGCTAAGGGATACTACATGATCTCTACAACAAACGCAACATACAGAGTATTCTCTAACAACGTTACATCTCCATGGGTTGTTGATGGCAAGTTAAACATCGATGCCAACATCGAAAAGTGGATGGATCAGTCAGAAGAGTTCGTTAAGAACGGATATACTCACTACACATCAAATATCTGGGGCGCTGAAGCTACAGAAGATATGTTCGGTGAAGGCAAGGCATTATGCTACTTCGGACCAGCATGGTACTTCAACTTCTCAATGACAAATGCACAGGACAAGGAAAAAGGTAGCTTTGGTGACTGGGCAATCTGTCAGGGACCTCAGGCATTCTTCTGGGGCGGCACATGGATCTTAGCAGCTACAGGTACAGATAACCCAACAATGGTTGCTGACATCATGAACACATTCATTAACAATGAAGAAGTATGTGAAAAGTTAGTAAGAGACGAAGCTCAGTTCTCTAACAACCAGGTTATCAATAATAAGCTGGCTACTGACAGCACATATGGCAGCGCATTCTTAGGTGGCCAGAATGATGTTGCTGTATTCGCAGAATTAGCTAAGAACATTAAGTTCCAGAACATCACTCAGTATGACCAGTTATGTAATGAAGGCTTACAGAAGTACTTCACAGAATACTTAGATGGTCAGGTTGCTACAAGAGAAGATGCAATCAATAACTTCAAGGATTACATCAAGACAACTTACCCAAGCCTTACTGTTGAATAAGATTTAATATAAGTTAACTGTGGCAGGCTTTCGTAAACCTGCCACGGTTTTTTAAATAAATGATCGCCTGGATTGTTTATTTAAAAAAGAAGGGACAATTATTATGGTAAAGATTAAAAAGGAAAATAAGAAAAAATCCATATCATATGCCAAGTGGGGATATCTGTTTATTCTTCCTTTCTTTGTTGTGTATGCGATTTTTACCTTATATCCACAGTTATTAACAATATATAACAGCTTCTTTGAATACTACCGTGACGGATTAAATGTAGTGGGTCCTAACTTTGTCGGTCTGGCTAATTACAAGGCTTTGTTTACGGTTAATTCATCAGGCTACATTCCATTATTCAAGTTTTTAGGAAATACAGTCTGGTTATGGACAATAGGAGCCATTCCTCAGTTTGTCATAGCCATGATGCTGGCACTGTTTTTTACCAGTACCAGACTAAACATCAAGGGACAGCAGTTCTTCAAGACAGTCATTTACATGCCTAACCTGATTATGGCGTCAGCTTTCTCAATGCTGTTCTTTGCCCTGTTCTCTCAGGTAGGACCGGTAAACCAACTGTTAATGTCCTGGGGTGTACTGGATAAGGCCTTTAACTTCTTAGGTGTAAGAGTTACGGTTCAGGGACTTATCGGTTTAATGAATTTCCTGATGTGGTTTGGTAATACTACGATTCTGTTAATGGCAGGTATTCAGGGTATTGATGAAAGTCTGTTTGAATCAGCCCGTCTGGACGGTTCAAGCTCGACCCAGGTATTCTTTAATATCACAATGCCGTTATTAATGCCGATCTTCATTTACGTATTCATTACTTCCATGATCGGTGGTATCCAGATGTTCGATGTACCTCAGGTCTTAACCAACGGCATAGGTACACCAAATAATACTTCAATGACACTGATTATGTATCTGAATACTTTCTTAGGTGTTTCAAAGAACTATGGCATGGCTGGAGCAGTATCAGTTCTGCTGTTCATCATCACGGCAATATTATCAACCGTAGTCTTTAAGACCATAAATAAGAAGTAGAAAGGGGAAACAGCGATGAAAAAAGATGTAAATAAATCAGCTAAGCTGAAATTACTGTTATCCAGAATAGTGGTTTATGGAATATTGATTTTCCTGGCCTTTTTATGTCTGTTCTTCTTCTACTTGATGTTCGTTAACTCATCACGTTCAAATGCCCAGTTAAATACCGGCTTTACCCTGATTCCAGGCGGTAATTTCCTGATGAACTTCAAGAATGCCTGGAATGACGGTTCAATTAACATTCCGGTAGGCATGAAGAACAGTTTCCTGATTGCGGCTTTCTCAGCAGTATTAACAACTTATTTCTCTGCCTTAACCGCTTATGGAACCTATGTTTATGACTTTAAATACAAGAGTCTGGTACATATCTTCATCTTAGCCATCATGATGATTCCATCACAGGTAGGAGCCGTTGGTTTCATTCAGCTGGCCTTCAAGTATGGCTTAACCAACCAACTATGGTTATTAATCGTGCCATCCATTGCGGCATCGGCTGTATACTTCTACATGCGTCAGTATCTGGAAGCTACATTGCCACTTGAAATGGTTGAGGCAGCCAGAATTGATGGATCTAATGAATTCAGAATATTCAATCAGATCGTTCTGCCAATCATGAAGCCGGCTATTGCAGTTCAGATGATCTTCTCATTTGTCGGCTCATGGAATAACTACTTCATGCCTGCTCTGTTATTGAACAAGGCTGAGAAGAAAACCGTTCCAATCATGATTGCACAGTTAAGAAGTGCCGACTATTCAAAGTTCGACATGGGCAAGGTTTACATGTTAATGTTAATGGCTATTTTGCCGGTAATGATAATTTACATTATCCTGTCAAAATCTATCATCAAGGGTGTTACCTCTGGTAGTGTTAAGGGTTAAAGGAGTGATATTATGGCAGAAGTAATTTTAAAGAATATAAAAAAGGTATATCCAAATAACGACGGCAGGCACAAGAAAAGAAATACAAGAGAACCTGCAGAAACCAGAAAACATAATCTGCAGATCACTGATGAAGGAATCGTCGCCGTTCAGGAATTTAATCTGGATATCAAGGATAAGGAATTCATAGTGTTAGTAGGACCTTCCGGATGCGGTAAGTCAACAACCTTAAGAATGGTTGCTGGTCTTGAAGAAATCACATCCGGGGAACTGTACATTGACGGTGCCCTGATGAACTATGTTGAACCTAAGGACAGAGACATTGCCATGGTCTTCCAGTCATATGCCTTATATCCTCACATGAGTGTATACGATAACATGGCTTATTCATTGAAAATCAAGCATGTACCTAAGGCAGAAATTGACCGTAAGGTAAGAGAAGCTGCTGAAATTCTGGACATTACTCAGTATCTTGACCGTAAGCCTAAGGCTTTATCAGGTGGTCAGAGACAGAGAGTTGCGATTGGCCGTGCCATGGTCAGAGATTCCAAGGTCTTCTTAATGGATGAACCTTTAAGTAACCTGGATGCCAAGTTACGTAACCAGATGCGTGCTGAGATCATCTTATTACGTCAGAAGATCGATACGACCTTCATTTACGTA
>JAFUCG010000069.1 GCA_017459795.1 Erysipelotrichaceae bacterium
GACTTAAGTGAAATAGAACATGTTGATCCTGAGGAAACGGGAACGACTTTCGCTGAAAATGCCCTCATAAAGGCCAGAAGCGTCCATGACAGGATAAAGATGATGACCATAGCAGATGATTCAGGTTTATCAATTAGGGCGTTAAATGGCGAACCTGGCATTTATTCAGCAAGATATCTGGAAGGCCATGACTATGACTATAAGAATCATACGATCATTGAAAGACTGAAGGATAAAACTGACCGTTATGCCTGGTTTACCTGCGCAATTGCCTTGATTGACCATGAAGGCAAAGAGCACGTATTTGAGGGAGTCATGGAAGGTGAAATAGCTGATGAATTAAGAGGCAACAATGGCTTTGGCTATGACCCTATTTTCATCGTTCCGCAGTTTGGCAAGACAAGTGCAGAATTATCACCTGATGATAAGAATTCAGTATCACACCGTGGCAAGGCCACAAGAATGTTACTGGATTATTTAAAGGGACATCCTGAAGAGGAAGAATAAATGAAAAGAAGCAAGATACTCAACTGGGTCTTATCCATTAATTGGATGGCCTTCATACTTGCATTTTCAATTGCGGTACCGTTACTGTTCAGACCGTTTTTTTACTGGCATATCAAGCCAATGCATCTGGTCGAATACAGCGGCTATACTGAAACAGAAATCAAACAGGCCTATGATGAAATGATGGATTCATGCGTTTTCGGCAAGGAGTTTTCTACCGGCGTCATGAAGTATTCAGAAAGCGGGAAGGCACACTTTGAAGATGTTGCTGTACTGTTCAGACTGGATTTCATCGTTCTGATAGTTTCGACAGTCATTTTAATAATTGCCTGGATACTTTCAAAGAAAGGCATCAAGCCTGACTATAAGATCCATACGCCACGTTACAATGGCTCAGTGCTTTTATTAGTTGTAACAGTCATTCTTGGCTTCTTATGTGCCATTGATTTTAATAAGGCCTTTATCACATTCCACCACATCTTCTTCCCGGGTAAGACCAACTGGATCTTTGATCCATATGAAGATGAAATAATCAACGTCTTACCGGAAGAGTTTTTCCGTAACTGTGCAATACTGATTGCCTTAGTGATGATTGGCTTATGTGCCTTCTTCATAATCAGTGAGAATAGGAAGTTAAGAAAGGGTAATGTATGATCCACATTGTATTGTATGAACCGGAAATACCGCAGAACACCGGTAACATCATCAGAACGGCGATGGCTACCGGCAGTGAACTGCATTTAATAAAACCGTATGGCTTTGTCTTCAATGAGAAGCATTTACAGCGTGCTGGAATGGACTATATTGACAAAGCCAGTATTCATGAACATCTCAACTGGCAGGACTTCATGGAAAGCTGTAAGCCGGAAAACATGTTCTTTCTGACCAGATACGGTCACAAGTCTCAGGATAAGTTTGACTATACAGAATGTAAGGGAGACATCTATCTGGTATTTGGCAAGGAGTCAACGGGAATCCCTAAGCAGATCCTTTTTGACCATCTTGATCATTGTGTCAGGGTACCGATGATTTCTGAAGCCAGAAGTCTGAATCTTTCCAATACCGTTGCCATAATGGTATATGAAGTATTGCGTCAGTTAGGTTATCCAAATCTTTCAACTGATGAAGTCCAAAAGGGAGCCAGCTTCCTGGAAGACGGCAAATGGTAAAGTAAATCACTTGAAGATAAGTATTAAAGATAGTATCTTAAAAGAGTCAAGAGGTAGTATTAATGTTAGAAAGCATAAATGACATAATGTCAGTTTTTTCAGTAATATTGATCTTGGTGGCCATTGTTGGCCTTCTTTTTCATGCTTTCAGCATCAGTGTTACCGCCAGACATTTGAAAGAAGAAGCTGATTACTACAGTATTAATAAGTTTGAAAGACTGGAGGATAAATAATAAATGTTTGTAAAAGCTATCAAGCCTGCCAACGCACCGGCAGCCATAGGTCCATATTCACCGGCAGTAAAGTTAGGTGACTTTGTATTCTTATCAGGTCAGATCCCGGTAGATCCTGCAACCAATGAAATGGTTCAGGGGTCAATCGGCCAGCAGACTCATCAGGTCATGCAGAACATCATTGCCATTCTTGATGAACTGGGCTTGGAAACAAGACACATCATGAAGACAACGGTATTCTTAACTGACATGAACAACTTCGCTGAAATGAATGAAGTATATGCCCAGTACTTTGATGAACCATACCCGGCCAGAAGTGCCGTACAGGTAGGTGCCTTACCAAAGGGTGCTCAGGTTGAAATCGAGTGCATCGTAATCGATACAACACCATATGAAAAACCAAGAGAAAAGTCTTGTTGCTCAGGCTGTAACGGTTGCGAATAATCATTAATAAGAGAGACAAGCGAGAGCCTGGATAAAGGCTCTTTTGTGTTATAATGGTGGCGATGTGAAGGAGATG
Organism: Erysipelotrichaceae bacterium; assembly: GCA_017459795.1. GTDB lineage: Bacteria > Bacillota_I > Bacilli_A > Erysipelotrichales > Erysipelotrichaceae > RUG521. Next base: position 2,430 of record JAFUCG010000069.1, read on the forward strand.
GTAAAAATGCTGTCAGATAATCAGGCACTGTTCATAATATTAGGTTTATTATTTGCTCTGGTAATAGTAGTGGTGGTATTTGTGGTGAACAGTTCCCGTAACAAGATGTTACAGACTACCCAGCAGCAGATCCATGACCTGCATCTTGACATAACTAAGGAAATGAGTGATTTCCAGCTCAACATTACCAATGCGATAAAAAATGACATTAATTCCTATAATGAGTATACGGTCAACCGCATGAGTAACATTGAAACCAATGTCAATGAAAACCTGAGAGTCAACATGGAGAAAACCAACCAGGCCTTTTCCGATGTTCTTGTTCAGATGGCCAGACTTCAGGAAAACCAGCAGAATCTTACGGAACTGTCTAAGGATATTACTTCCTTGCAGAACATTCTTACTGATAAGAAGACCAGAGGCATGTTCGGGGAAGTAGAGTTATATTCCATTCTGGAAAACTCCTTTGGCGTAAATGATGAAAGATTCCATAAGCAGTATAAGCTTTCCAATGGCAATATCGTAGATGCCGTAATTGTTGCGCCTAAGCCATTGGGACTGATTCCGGTAGATTCCAAGTTCCCGCTTGAAAACTATAACCGCATGTATAATCAGGACTATAACAAACAGCAGCAGGAAATAGCCCGCAAGCATTTCAAGAATGACTGCATAAAGCACATTAAGGACATTGCGACCAAATATGTTACTGCTGAAGAAACAAGTGAATTTGCCTACATGTTCATACCGGCAGAAGCCGTATTCGCTGAACTGTACGGCCATTATCCTGATGTAATTGAATATTCATATAAGTGTCATGTCTACATTGTTTCACCAACGACTTTAATGGCCTACATTACAGCCATAAAGGCCATTTACTTAGGTCAGGCAAGAAATGAAAGAGTTGGGGAAATGCAGCAGGAGCTTAAGAAACTGGCAAATGAATTCAACCGCTTCTCTGAAAGATGGAACACAATAGCTCGCGACTTCGAGAAAACGGCCAGTGATGTACAATCTTTTGACATTACTGCGAAAAAGATTGTAAATCAATTTAAAAAAATAGATAATGTAGAATTGAAAGAAGTTGAAGAGGTTGTTGCGCATGAAGAATCTGACCAGTAATATCGTTGTAAGGGTCATCCTGGCCATCTTGGCCGGTTTGGTAGCGGCCATAAATATTAACTCATTTGTTGCGGCAGGAGCATTGGTGCCAGGCGGTTTTTCCGGTTTGTCACTCATGATCGTCAGAATTGCCGAAACATCATTTAACATAAAGCTTAATTACAGCTTTATTTACCTTCTTTTTAACATACCTTGTACCATACTGGTTTTTAATGCTGTTGGCCGTAAGTTTACCTATGTATCATTGGTCGATGTCATCGCAACAAGCTTGTTTGTTGAATTAATACCAACCATTTATGTAACAGATGACATTCTGTTGATAAGTGTATTTGGCGGTATCTTAGGTGGCGTATCCGGTGCCTTGATGCTATTGGCAGGAGGCTGCGGTGGCGGTACCGACTTCGTTGGCATTTATTATGCCAAGAAGAAACAGAAGTCTATGTGGAATACCATCTTTGCCTTTAACGCAGCCATGCTGATCGTTACCGGTATGATGTATGGCTGGGATATTTCACTTTACTCAATCATCTTCCAGTATGTACAGACGCAGGTATTGGACATTTATGACAGCCGTTATAAACGTTCCTGCTTCATCATCATTACCGATAAGCCTGAAGAAATACGACAGGCAGTATATGAAAAGTACAACCATTCAGTTACCCACTTTACCGGGGTAGGCGGTTACTCACATCAGAACAAGAATGTTCTGTATACCGTTGTCGGTAAATACGAAGAACAGGATTTCATTAACCTGATCATGAGGGTCGATCCAAAGGCTTTCGTAAACATCATGGACTCAGAAAGAGTCATCGGAAATTTCAATCAGAAACCTTATTAAACTGCTTCGGCAGTTTTTTTGTTAGGTGAACAGCATTATGAGCAATATAGGTAAATGGAGGAATAAGGCTGTGAAAAAGAAAAGATTAATAATAGGAGCCATTGTTCTAATTGCCATAATGGCAGCATTAACGGCACTGACTCATATTGGCAATAACATACTATTGGATAACATGGAGGTGACTCAGGTTAATCTGGGCTCATTTCAGAGAAACTATAAGACCTATGGGACTGTGACCAGTAACCTGCACAGTTTCTTTTACAATGGCATGATCAGCAGCATTAATTGTAAGGAAACTGATTATCTGCATAAGGATGACGTGATCCTTAAGTACAAGGATTCTGAAGGTAATGAAAAGGAACTTAAAAGTGAGATAGATGGCTATCTGTATGCCATTACCGCTGACAGTGTTCAGATATATGACAGCAGTTACTACCTTACTGTCTTACTAAAGGAAAAATACTATGATCAGATAGCCCTTAACAGCCAGCATTTATTCACTACTGACAGTAAGGATTATCTGATTACGGTAACCGGCAAGAAGGACTATGGCATAAGAAGAGATGGAGATACCGTTTATGAAGTCATATTCAGTTTTGATACCCTTGAAAATCTGAAACATAACCAGCAAGGTAATGTGACCATTTCCCTCAACAGCATGGATAATGTCTTACTGGTA
>JAFUCG010000070.1 GCA_017459795.1 Erysipelotrichaceae bacterium
AAAGTTCACAGAGTGGCTCTCAGCCATGTTGCCAGACGTTTAGTTCGTATTATTTTCTCTCTGGAGAAACATAATTCTGATTTTGATTTTGATAAGATGAGGTAGCCATCTTATCTCAATCTGTTTTAAACTTCCTGCTTTATCAGGCTTTTTTGTCGTGCCTTTCTCTTTTCCTTTCTTTTCAGGCTTGATTTCTAATAGTTAATCACCTCTAGCCTTATTTTATTATGTTTAAAAGTAAAAATACATTAAAAAACTCCTTTTCAGGAGTTAATGGTTCTTTTGGCTGCTTCTACGACATGCGAAACAAGTACGGAAGTTGTTACGGCGCCAACACCGCCTGGGACAGGGGTGATCATCTTAACAATCGGTTCAACTTCCTCAAACAGTACATCGCCGCACAGCTTGTTCTTTATTTCGTTGAAGCTGATGCCTACATCAATGATTATCTGATTCTCGTTGACGTAGTCTTTGTTTACTGATTCCATCTTGCCGGTACATACGACCAATATATCAGCTTTCTTACAGATATCAGCGATGTTCTTTGTCTTGGAATGACATACTGTAACTGTTGCGTTACGGTTCAGTAATAACATTGAAACAGGCTTACCAACCACCAGTGATCTGCCTAAGACAACGACATTCTTACCAGCTAGTTCAATGCCATAGTGGTCCAGTATTTCAATGGCGGCCTGGGCAGTACATGGAGCAAAGCCCTTGGCTGTATTTGTAAATACACCGGTTAAGGAACCGTCTGTACAGCCGTCAACGTCCTTTTCAGGTACAATTGACATTCTGGCCAGTTCATTATCAAGATGCTCAGGCAATGGTCTTAGCATTAAGATGCCATGAATCTTTGGATCGTTATTAAGTTCTTCAAGCTTAATGTAGAAAGTATCCTTACTTATATCCTGTGGCAATACTACATTAACAACTTCAACGCCGGTTTCATTACAGCGCTTGGTGGCACCTCTTTCATAGGAAAGATCTTCGCTTCTTTCCCCGACTCTTAAAATGGCAAGGGCAGGGGTAATCCCTTTTTCCTTAAGCATTGTTACATCATTACGGCTTCTTTCATTAATCACACTGGCGACTTCCTTACCCTTAAGCAGTTCAGCCATTGGTCAATCTCTCCTTAATACTGTCAAAGCATTTTAATGCCCGCTCAGAATATTCGTTTAATATGGTAATTGCTTCTTCATCAAGCTTAGAAGCATATTCCTTATCTTTCATTAATCTGGTATTTACCAGAATGTTTATATATGCACCATACAAAGCCCCATGTGCCAGCATTACACTGGTAGCGGCATCTGATACGGCAAGCTTGGAACCTATTATTGCCAGTCTTTCATCAAGTTTGATCACTTCAGTACACATTTTAAGGATGTTAAAAGGTGAGCTGGCAGCTACTCTAAGGCATTTTTCAAGGTTCTCCTGATAGCCTTCAGAAGCCTTATCCATGCCATAGGCTTCAGCTAATGGCTTAAAGGCTTCAGCATCTTCATTGATGCTTTTAAGAAGTCTGATTCGTAAGTCTTCAGACTTCTGCATGATGGCCTGTATCTCTTCTTCATATTCGGCATACTTCTTCTTACCTGTTGTTAATGAAGTAACCATTTCAGAAAGAGAGGCAGCTAATGCTCCTACTAAGCCACTTACGCCACCGCCACCTGGAACAGGATCCTTACCAGCTGTTTTAATGGTAAATTCATCAAGTGTCAGCTTATTCATGTAAAACACCTCTAGAATAAACCGGTAATGACGCCGTTTTCATCAACGTCGATTTTCTCAGCTGAAGGTACCTTTGGTAAGCCAGGCATGGTCATGATGTCACCGGTTAAGGCAACGATGAATCCTGCGCCGGCCGCGACCTTCAGATTTCTGACGGTAATGCGGAAGTTTCTTGGAGCTCCAAGCATCTTCTGATCATCACTGAATGAATACTGGGTCTTAGCCATGCAGATAGGCAGGTTATCAAAGCCCAAAGCTTCCAGTTGAATCAACTGTTTTGAAGCATTACCTACCAGATCAACACCATCAGCGTGGTATATCTTGGTCGCAATGGCATTTAACTTTTCCTTGATCGTCATGTCAAGATCATAGGCAAATGTGAAGTCATTCTTTTCTTCACACAGTTTTACTACTTCCTTAGCTAAGGCAATGCCACCTTCGCCACCCTTGGCCCATACTTCAGACAAGGCGACATGAACGCCAAGTTCCTTACATTTATCTTCAACTAGCTTAAGTTCAGCCTTCGTATCAGTAGGGAAGGCATTGATTGCTACGACACATGGTAAATGGAATACATTGGTAATGTTATCAACGTGCTGTAAGAGGTTAGGCATGCCTTTTTCCAGAGCAGCCAGATTTTCCTTGCCTAAGTCAGCCTTTGAAACGCCGCCGTTATGCTTTAAGGCTCTTACTGTTGCGACAATGACAACGGCATCAGGCTTCAAATTAGCCATTCTACACTTAATGTCTAAGAACTTCTCAGCGCCTAAGTCAGCGCCGAAACCTGCTTCAGTTACGGCATAATCACCAAGTTTCAAGGCCATTCTGGTGGCTGTTACACTGTTACAGCCATGAGCAATATTGGCGAATGGTCCACCATGAATGAAGGCAGGAGTTCCTTCTAATGTCTGTACTAAATTAGGCTTTAAGGCATCCTTCAATAAGGCTGCCATGGCTCCCTGAGCCTTTAACTGTCCGGCAGTTACCGGCTGATTATCATAGGTATAACCAACAACGATGCTGGCAAGTCTCTGCTTTAAGTCTGTGATGTCACTGGCCAAGCATAATACGGCCATTACTTCTGAAGCAACGGTAATGTCAAAGCCATCCTGTCTTGGGGTACCGTCTGTTCTTGCTCCTAAGCCATCAATGATGTTTCTTAACTGACGGTCATTCATGTCTACGGCTCTGTGCCAGGTTATTCTACGAGGGTCAATGTTGAGTTCGTTTCCTTGCTGAATGTGATTATCCAGCATGGCTGCCAAAAGGTTATTGGCTGCTCCAATGGCATGGAAGTCACCGGTAAAGTGCAGGTTAATGTCTTCCATTGGTACTACCTGGGCATAACCGCCGCCAGCGGCGCCACCCTTAATGCCAAAGACCGGACCTAATGAAGGCTCTCTTAAGGCTACAACTGAGTTCTTACCGATCTTTCTTAAACCGTCAGACAAGCCAACGGTTGTAGTTGTCTTTCCTTCGCCAGCCGGGGTAGGGTTAATGGCCGTTACCAGAACAAGCTTGCCATTAGGCTTATCGGCATAATCCTTTAACAGCTTATAATCTACCTTGGCCTTGTAATTGCCATATAATTCCAGATAGTCTTCCGGTATGTCCAGCTTTTTGGCTATATCGGTTATCTTTTCCTTCTTACACTTCTGAGCAATCTGAATATCACTTAACATATGATCCCTCCTGAGTATTGTCTTATTGTTATAACAGTTTCCTGTTTTCTTCTCT
>JAFUCG010000071.1 GCA_017459795.1 Erysipelotrichaceae bacterium
GTGGAAGATAGCGCTTGTTTTGTGTTATAGTAGACATGCGATTGATATCCTTTCTAATGTTTTTGTGGTTATTAACATTCTAGAAGATTCAATCGCTTTTGTATATCTTCCTTTCGGTCTCACATCAATTGTAAGTTAACACAAACAATTTCACTAATGCCGATAATGAGCCGATAAATACAGCCGACGGTTTCATCTATGAGATAAATAAACAAACCGACAAAAGAGCATGTACGAGTTGCCGGTGTAATGATGATGTAATTAATCACATATGAAAAACCCAGGCGATTTCACCTGGGTATCCATGTTTCTTTTAATAGTTTTTAGCCCTTTTTTTACCTTTTCCACGCTATTCTACGTTTAGTTTAATAGAGCCCAGATTAATCTTTCTTTTTTGCCGGGCCTAAGACAAACAGTACTAAGCCAACGACAAAGCCATTTCTGGCAGCACTGATTAACCAGTGTTTGAAATCAGGAACGAATGGATTTCCTGTTACAAGTGAATATACATATTCAAGTACAGGATAAAGAACAAGGCTTGCGACCATACATGCCAGAATAAAGAACACTAATAATGTCCATTTGTTTTTAGCCATTGCTTCATATAATCTCTTCATACATACTCCACTATTTCAACTGTCATACACAGTTCATTATCAATATGGTGCCGAATACCGGAATCGAACCAGCGACCTGCTCATTACGAATGAGATGCTCTACCGACTGAGCTAATTCGGCGTGAATGGTTTATTTTTTCCTTAACTTATTAAACCATTTCTTAACGTTTTCTTTCAGATTGAACTCTTTCTGTCTGTTCTTTTCCATCTGAATGACACGGCTTTCTCTTTCAGAAATAAACTTCATCAGGGTGTCATAACACTTACTGACCTGGAAGGTGTTCTTGTAGATGACTTCACCGCTTTTCAATTTTAACATTACTGCGTCAACACCGCTAGCATTATTTTGAATTGTCCATTCAACGATTTCATCAAAAGATATTTTTGCGGCAGTTTTGCCTTCATCATCGGCATACATTACGATGGCATCATCATAAATGTCCATTACCTTATGGTCCTTAACTTTCAATAATACGAATAAGGCAATGCCAATTGAGAATGCTCCCAAAAGATATCCCCAGATATTTCTCAAAAGAAACAGGAAGACACCACATACCATGATGATGTATGCTGAAACATTGTTTTTAAATAATATGCTTTTTACAAGTTTTCCTGTAATGTTAACTTCATTAATGTCGGTAGCCTTGATTTTTTCTTCAAGACTTGGATTTTTCTGTTCGCTCATGTTTTCATCTCGTTTCCGCCTTTTATTTTACCATATTTCCGATATAATATATATGGTGATATTTATGAATGTAACTATATTATGTGCAATCGTCGGTGTTGCCTATCTGGCAAGCCGCATATACAAGGAAAAGAAGAATCAGGATAAGCTGAAGGAATATGATCTTTCAAAGTACCAGTGTACTAAGTTCTCTACGGGTGTAATCATTGCCTTGGCAGTAATGATCGTATTAAGCGTAATAGTATTCATCTGGGGCATTCAGAACAAGTCAGAAGTCCACAGTTCAATCGGCATCATCATGTTCATCATGGGGTTCGCTGAAATCTATTATGCCTACATGGAAATGCGCTTATACTATAACGATAAGTTCTGCATCTTGAACGGCAAGAGAATTTCTTATAACCACATTAAGGCCGTAACCCCAAAGAGCATTCTGTTCATTGCCAAGGGCATGGTAGAACTCTACAGCGGTGAAAAGATCAATGTCTATAAGAAAGCTCTGGACATCATCAGAGAATACATCAAGAAGTAATGCTGGTTCCACGAACCAGTTTTTTTTAGGGAGAAATGCTCATGAAGACAATTGACAACTATTCTTACCATTTAGGAGCTGCTGACTGTTTCTGTGAAATGGTCGCGGCTGGAGTAAAGAAGATTGCCCTTTCCCACCCTTGCAACAGTAAGGAAGAAAGAGACAGTTTTCTATATGACTTTGATAAGCTGTGTGCAAAATATGGCGTAAGCTATTATGTGGAAGACGAACCATTTCTGACTGCTCTCTTTCCTGAAGAAATGAATAAGGGAAAGTACAATGTCATATTCTATTGTTATAAAGAATATCTAAACAGATATCTCGAATTAAAGGAAACTAAGAAGAAACTTATTGCGTCAGATGAGTATGACGATGCCAGCAGAACATTCATAGCAAGAGAATATGGAAAACTGTTGTCATACAGTGATGCAGGAATAGAAAGATTATTACAGAAAGCTGAGAAAGAGAGCTAAAATAATTGCTCTCTTTTTATATAAATTCTGGCAGAAAACCCATTGATCTTCAGTCGATGGGATGAATGCCAACAAGCCATTACAGGAAACATAAAGAAAGCATGTTATATTAGATTTGTACTAGAATATAAATCAAGTATGTGGTATAATTATCTCGGATGAGGGGTAGTGTATCTGACTGTAAAACATCAGCCAAAGCTGAATAAAAATGAATATGATACTTTTCTGGAATTGTGCAGATATGCCAAGGATCTGTTTAATGAAGGCCTGTATAAAACCTCGAATGGCATGTGTATCAATGCGGACATTAATGGAGCATTGAACATACTTAAGAAAAGTAGTGTTGTGAGCTTAACGGCTCTATACAGTAGAGGGCAAGTGGACAGCCCGTTAAGAATAAGGATAGCCTGATCATAGTACACTAACTATTTTCAGGGACAGTGTCAAGTTAAGTGTGTAAGTTAATATACTAAATTATTTCAAATAACGTGAGTTACTATGGGATAGTGGTACCTATCCCATAGTATTTTTAACTAACTGATCGGATCGTATTTTTCAATGATAACCCTGAAGTCATCGTTGATGAGTAGTTGGTTGCGGACCATAGCCCAGTTTGATACCGGCCTGTTGGCCCATTTTTTATAGAGTTCCTGAATGCGTAAATACAGTAGTTTGTACAACGCATTTTCGTTGGGAAATGACCCTTGCTTGGTGACCTTACGGAAACTGGAGTTGACAGATTCAATTGAATTAGTTGTATACATGACTTTCCTGACGGCATTGCCATAATTGAATAACTGTTCAATGTGTCGCCAGTTTCTTACCCAGACATCCACCGCTCCAGGGTAATCTGACCATCTTGTCTTGAATCTTTCAAGCTCTGCTTCAGCTGCCTTAAGTGATGGTGCACCATAAATCTTCTTGAGCTGTCCGCAGTAATCTTTATAGTCTTTTGATGGAATGTATTTCACTGAATTCCTGATTAGATGAACGATGCAGCGTTGTACTGTGACATTCGGAAAGATCGCCTTGGCTCCTTCTTCTAATCCGGAAACTCCATCAATGGAGATGAACAGGACATCCTGCACGCCTCTCTTCTTTATCTCGTCAAATATAGCCATCCAGTTATGTTTTCCTTCAGTTTCGCTTAACCAGAGCCCTAATATCTCCTTACAGCCGTCTTTATTGTATCCAAGTATCACATATACCGCACATTGTTTTGTCTCGTATTCCTTCTTTATGGAAACATACATACAGTCTACGAACAGGAATGGATAGAATGGCTTCAATGGTCTATTCTGCCATTCATTTACTTCATCAAGAATCCTGTCAGTAATATTGGATATCTGTTCATGGGAGATCTCAAAGCCATAGATATCTTCTACTGTCGATGCGATATCTCTCTGACTCATTCCTCTGGCATACATCGCCAGCACCTTATCTTCCAGCCCACTGGCATCTCGCTGTCTTTTCTTGATCACCTGAGGTTCAAAAGTACCATCTCTGTCTCTTGGCGATTTGATATCTACTTCGCCATAACTGGTCTTTACACTTTTTTCCGTATAACCATTCCTGCGATTCTCAGTCTCTTTTGGCTGATGGTCATTTGACTGATACCCTAGATGGTTATCCATTTCTCCCTGAAGCATTGCCTCAAACAGCGGTCCAAATACATCTTTAAGGGCATTCTGCATTTCGTTGACATTCTTTGGATTATAATTTTCCATAATTGCCTTAGCTATAGCTTCTGACTGCGGGTTTCGGTTAAAGTTTTTCTTTCTTGCCATATCGATTGTGCTCATTTCTTTCTTCCTCCTTATTCTAGAGCACTTACGACTATATGAAAAGTGCGTAAGTTTTCCGGGTTCTCCCGGTTTATCAACTTACACACTTTAGATTACACTCTCTTTTCAGGTGAACAAAGCTTAAATATCAAACTTCTTAAGAAGCCCATAAGTTTTCAGTTTATGGGAGGTTCACACAAAGGGTATCTATAAGGGAATTGATCAAGTTCCTCGATTCGATCCATAATGCAATTAACAGTTTTAGTTCCTATATCAGGTGTAGCTAGTTCCTGCGCCAAATACTCAAAAATACATCGTAGGTCATTCTTTGCATAATCAGTATATACTACTTCATACCTCATTTATTAAATGCCTTGTTCATTTCCTCTCTAACATCTTTAGCTGAAGTTAAGTAACCATTCTCAATATCAGCCATACCATCATATATCACCTTATTGAGTTGTTCTTCTGTCAAGTCATCATAAAAAACAGGTTTATTAGACGGTACTTTTATCTCAAATGGGATTCCGCCATGTATAGTTATTTGTTTTAGGAAAATACCTATTGCGTTTGACATTGGTATACCTAATTCATTCAGAATACTCTCAGCCTGGTTTTTTACATCTGGGTCAACCCGAGCAAATATTGTTGCAGTCTTTGCCATATACTATTCTCCTTATCTACACAAATAATTATAGCATATTTGATATCTATTAGATATACATTCGCATGCTCATAAAGAACAAAAAAGATGTGATCATATGACCACATCTTTTAGTTTTTTTAGAATCCTGCTTCGTCTAACAGCTTCAGGAAATCTCTCGGCTCGTTTGCTGGTGTTAAGTGGCTTATTAACTTATTGCCTCTCATAGCAGCGATCTTACGGTATATAACAGCATCTTCAGCGGTAGCAGCAATTGACTTGTCTACCATCTTGTATGTTGTTCCGTTGATTGGAGCTGCATTACCAACGTTTACGTCTTTAACCTCTACACCAGATTCCAGGATCTGTAATGCATCAGATGGGAACTTAGCGATAACAAACATTGTTTCATCTGGATGATCCTTAGCATACTGAATGCATTCTGCAACTGACAGTACTAATACTGTGCTGCCTCTTGCTGCCAATGGTAAAGCCATCTTCTGGATTGGGTCTGCAGCAACCTTATCGTTAGTAACGATGATCTTGTCTGCGCCAATGTGGTTTTTCCAAGTAACAGCAACCTGGCCATGGATAAGACGGTTGTCGATTCTTAAATGGGTAATCATGGGTTTAACCTAAAACGCCAACAACGCCTAAGATAAATGTACAAACTAATACGTATAAGATAACTCTTAATGGAGTAACTTTGTTCTTAATCAGCTTGTAGCAGATGAATGTCAGAAGGATTGGGATAATGTATGGGAAGATAGCATCTAATGCTTCCTTCAATGTCTTAGCAGACTGGATTACGTTACCAGCATCATCAGTTAAGTCTTTACCTAACTTTAATGGAGCACCGATACCAGCTAACATTGATGGAACGAAACCACCCATAACTACGATACCAAGGATAGAAGCAGCTGTCTGTAACTTATCTAAAGTACCAGCACCGCTTACGTCATTGATAACGTTAACGCCCTGTTTGTAACCATAGTTGAATAATGGCCAACGGATGACGAATAATGCGATTAATGGCAGGATATTAACTAAGATTGATAATAAACCTGTGCTTAAGCTATTCTGCTGAACAGCCTGAACTGCTAATGAAGCAGCCATGATTGAGAATGGTGGAGTTACCAATACAGCCTGGATTGTATCACCAATACCAGCTAATGGGCCCATCAAAGCGATCTTTAAGTTATCGCCAACTTCTGTCTGGTAGTCTTCTTCAAGAGCTACGTCAGCACCAGCGATTAATGCAGAAGCACCTGGATGGGTGTTGTAGAACTGCATGTGTCTTTCCAATTCACGGCACTGTGCTTCTTCTGTGTCATATAATTCCTTAATTACAGGAACCATTGCATAAGCATAACCTGCAGCCTGCATCTTTTCATAGTTCCAGCACCACTGTAATACACAGTTGTGTCTTGTTGCTGCTGATCTCTTAGCCTTTTCACTTAATTTCTGATTAGTTCTTGCCATTACTCAGCACCTCCTTCAGTACCGATACCGGTATATAAAGCGCCTGCAGCTAAACCAACAAGTGCTAAACCGATAGTACCTACACCCATGTAAGCATACAGTACGAAGCCTAAGATCAGGAAAGGCCAGAACTTCTTGAGATCCATGTAAGATAACAGAAGTGCGAAACCTACTGCTGGTAAACACTTACCAACAACTGCTAAGCCCTTAGATACCCACTGTACACTGTTTGCGAAATCAGCCAACTTATTAACGTTGTCGATTAACAGCATACCGAAGAATACTGGGATTGCTCTAGACAGGATCCATGGTACTGTACCCATGATTGTCCAAAGTTCCATCTTCTTGATATTGTTCTGTGCCAAAGCACCTTCAGCTAAATGCTGGAATACTGTTGTTGTTGAACGACCTAAGATATCCATCTGTGTCATTAATAATGCTAATGATGTAGCTACTAATAGACCAGCATCGACACCTGCGCTCTTAGCAACGACTGTTCCGAACATAGAGCCTGTAACGTAGTCAGGGATTGTTGCGCCACCGTAAGTATAGTAACCAATACTGAACAGTAAGCATGTTGCTCCTACGTTAATTCCAAGTAATGGGTCACCAACACAGAGGCCTGCGATAAAGCCGCAAACTAAAGCTGTTCTGACACCAATACCTGTCAGGTTTAAGACCATTGCAACACCAGACCATAAACCTAAAATGATTCCTAACATTGCATTGCTCATATTATAAATAAGCCCTCCTATGCACTTATTATACCATTTTTTTGACTATGTAAACACTTTTTGTGATATTTTTCCCATATTTTTCCCTTAATTCATCATTTTTAGGCGTCTTTCATATGGTTAGTGATATAATTAAGAAGTACAGAGGTATAAATCATGCAATTAAAACTATTTAAACGTACTACTGTCTTTCTGGTAGTTCTCATTGCCATAACTGCAGGTGTAAGTCTGTTTCTCTGGACTAATAAGAGTTTATGGGAAACCCATTCCCTGGCAGTATATTTTGGCTTGATGTTTTTCATTCTGATAGCTTACTTTGCCATCAGTTACTATGAAACAAACGCAGACAGAAACATCATCAGAAAAATGGTTGAAAACGGCGAAGTTGCCTTAGCCAGAATAAATGAAGGCAGATTCGAAAGATTCGGCAGAGATTCAAGATTCAGGAAATATGTTTTCTGGAAACTGGATGTCACCATTTATGATGAAAACCTGAACCAGATCAATACCACCATGATTGAAAAGTTCAATGTAAAACAGACTAAAATACCTAGAGGCAATGTATATGTAACATACAATGAGGAAAAACCTGATGTACTGTTCATCATTCCAAATGCCCTGATCAGTGTATTCCCTGAATTACAGCCAAAGGTTGAAAAATACGAAAAGAACATTAAGACTCAGTATCTGAACTCTTATTATAATAATGGAATGTTACTGGAATCATTCAAGGATTCCATGAAGGAGGCTAAATAACATGCGTTATGCGTTCAAACAGTTTGTAATTACCCCATTAAAGCCTGTCAAGCAGGCCGGCCACATTCAGCAGGTTGACCCGGTAAGTGAAGTTCATGATGACTTACATGCCAGAATCGCCATTCTTGATGACGGCACACAGATCTATGTTCATGTATCATGTGATTTACTAGGCATCAGATATGACTTTGAAAAGGAAGTAGCCGCAAGAGTGGCCGACAAATTTGATAAGCCATTCAATCTGACTGTATCATGTACCCACACCCATTATGCCGGTGATACGACCAATGAAGAATACTACAACCAGTTATTAGAGCAGATTCCGGAATTCATTAAGTCAATGGAATTAACGGAAACAGATAAGATCAGCGTTTCCTATAATGTAGTTCCATTTGATCAGTTAGGCAGAAGCCGTATTTCTCACTATACAGCTACTGTATTATTAGGCCTGATCAGACTGTATGACGGTAATGATAAGGAAATTGCTCAGTTCACCTTCCACAATGTACATCCAACCGTCTTAAGTGCCAGTGAAACTCACTTCTTCAGTGCAGAATGGCCTGGTTATGTATTAAAGACATTATCTGATAAGCATCCCGGAATCTTCTTTACCTACTTGCAGGGCTGCTCTGGCGACATCTCCACCAGATTTACCAGAGACGGTCAGAATTATGAAGCCATCGTCAAGCTTGGTGACAAGTTAGTTAACAAGATCGAAGAATTAAGAAATGAACCTGTAGAAAAGAAACCACTGAAACTTGATTATGCTGAAGAAATGATCAAGTGCGAACATGAATTCAACGAGATCAACTTTGATGAGATTCCCGATTACGCTACTCCAAGAGAACTGGAAACAATCGGTTATGGCAAGATCGTCAGAGCCAGATTAAAGGATCAGCCTGAAAAATGGACAAAGCAGGTTCTCATATCAAAGATCTCTCTTGGACCGGTTACTCTGGTATTCTCACCAAATGAACTGTTCTCAAAGTATCTGACCTATGTAGACTTAAGCAAGGCCCTGGTAGTATGTTACTCAAACGGCTATTCACCATATGTAACACCTATTGATGAAAAGCTTCTGACTTATGAAACATTCACTGATACCTTGACCAAGGAAACCAAGCAGAAGATCATTGATGTAATTAAAAAGTTTGGAAACAATTAAGACACGGTTAATCCCGTGTCTTTCCTTTCATATAGTAGTCAAATGACTTATTCTTAAACTCTTCGATAAGCTTACCGGCCTTTGGAGAAATGACAGATAGTCTGCCCTTTCCCTTTACCAATGGATCAATATAGCGTTTCTTGGCCGCAACCTTTATCCAGGAATCATCTATCTGTTCATCACTTATCATCATTTCATTCATGGCGCAGAAATCATTCCACTTACGATTGCTTACATCGTCTTTCTTCAGTTTTTCTATTACAACACTTTCCCCGGCATAGATGTCCGAGTATTCAATGACCTTTCTTTCCAAGCCATCTCTTATGATTCTGCCTAACAATTCCATTGAATAACGGTCAGCGTCCTGCACGTAAATGGCACTGGTCTTTAACGTATTGCCGACAAACTCTTCGGCCTTATTAACATCATTAAATGCCAATTCATCTGTTCCCTCTTCATTTCTAATGACACACAGATCATCATAATAACTTCTGATCTTTTCCTCTGACAAGTGCAGATAACGGTAGAAGTTACGCATCGTATATTCCAGACGGTCTGCCGATAATCTTGGGGAATCATTGTCGGCGATCGGATACTTATGATAATCACAGACATCATCGGTAGATAAGCCATGTCTTTCCAGTATCAGCTGTAATTCTATTGAGTTTTCAATGATCTTTCTGGTATCAGATTCCGTTGATTCCTGGCTCAGATAGTCATGATTCATGAAGTCAATGACATGGGCAAAGGCAGGAGTGGAAATGTCATGTAATAAGCCGGCAATTGCCTGCTTTTCATCATGAGTAAAATGCCATACGATAAGGCCAACGCCAATGCTGTGCTCATATCTTTTCCCCGGTAACAGGTTCTGCCATAAGGAAAAGGAAGTGTATTCGCAACCGCAATCCATTCCCGTGTCCTTTAAGCGCTGCATGATGTCGAGTTCACTAATCTCCTTAATGAAATCAGGCACATCACTGTTGTATATCCTGTTAACGTACATCTTGATTCACCTGTTAATAATCTTAACAGAAAATAAGGAGCTTTTAAAACCAGATTGCCATAAAAAAGAACAGGTTTCCCTGTTCTTTGTTTACTGTTTTAGAAGTGTTTTGCTCTTCCCTTGTAGTGTTCGTAAATGGCATCGTTATCGAAGCCGTCAACGTTCTGTGACTGGAAGATGTATGGTTTGAAGCCCTTGTCAGTTACGATCTTGATTGCTTCAGAAGTAACTGTATTTAACATGAACATTGATGCGATTGAGCTTACGGCACCGGTAATGTAACCGTTAATGTTCAGACAGCCATCGCCGCTAGGAGCACAGTTGTCTAATACTACGTCAGCAACTTCAAATAATCTCTTGCCACTTGGATGACGTGAAATCATCTTTTCAGACTGCTTTAAGGAAGTAACTGCGACAACGAATACGCCTTCCTTCTTACATCTCATGGCCATTTCAATTGGCATTGAGTTACGGCCTGAGTTAGAAATGACGATCATGATGTCACCAGGCTGAATGTTGTAATTATCATAAACGATGTCAGCTACACCAGGCAGTTTTTCCAAAGCACCGCTTCTTTGAGCGCCATTGCTGGTTAATACATCTGGATCCAATAAGGCATCAACGTTGCCTAAGCCGCCGGCTCTGGCAAACAATTCAATGCCGATCATGTGAGAATGCCCGGTTCCGAAAGTATGGATCATTCTGTCTTCCATGATGTTTTCAGCGAACTTTTCTGCTAAAGCATGCAGTTTGTCCTTATTAGTTTCATATACCTCATCAAGAATAGAGGTCAAGGTATTCATGTATTCAAATTCTGTTTTCATTCTAAGTTAATTCTCCCTTCATATTTTCTTAACAGTTCTTCATTATGTTCCTTGTATCCAGGCTTGCTTTCATCCCATAAGACCGGAGTTTCAATGCCCTTTTCAGTTAAGATCGTAGCTGCCTGTAAGCCAATGGTCTGGGCAATAACGGCACCGGTTATTGATGAAATTGAACAAACCTTTTCCAGTTTGCCGGTTTCAAGTAAGGCATCACCTACCGGACCGCAGTTATCAATTACGACATCACCATATTCATACAGCTTCTTTCCGCTTGGATGTCTGGAAGCTTCTGAATTGGTATGCTGCCAGCTGGTAACGACAATTACCTTATGGCCGGTCTGCTTGGCATAGATCGCCAAATCAATTACCACACCGTTAATTCCGGAATTGGAAATGATGATGAAGACATCATTATCATTTGTTTCATATAAGTTATAAAGCTTATCAGCGATGCCAGGAGTTCTTTCAAAGATTACATCCTGACTTTTGAAAGTTGCCAGATCAACGATTCCCTTGGTTACGAAATCACTCATGATCATGCTGTGAACCGGAACAAGTGAACCTGGTCTATTACGCATTTCCATACCGAAGCCAACACTGTGGCCACTGCCAAATACCTGAATGACGCCACCTTTTTCAATTGCTTCTGCACATAATTCAGCAGCCTTCTGAATGTTTTCCTGCTGAGTTTCATAAAGTGTACCGAACACTTCGGTCAGTCTGTCGTGAAAGACATGCATATCTACCTTATTTGCCATGTTAGTCACCTAAATTGAATTCCAACGTCCAAGATACTTGTCAGAAATCTGACGGTTATGAACGTCGGCCCCTTTCACATTTGCACTTAACAGTACCGGGCAATCCAGACCGTTTTCAACAAAGTAACGGTATGTTTCACCAGTTATCATCTGAGCAATGATGTTGCCGCAGATCGTAGATACCTGACACATTTTCTGGCCATCTGCCAGTTCAATGTTCACATCAGGATAAGGTGCATGAGTATCAATCACCAGATCGGCTACCTCTACCAGGTTCTTGCCGCTAGGATGATGAGACTTACTGACCTTTACTTCATTACCGTTAACAACGGCAATGACCTTTCTGCCCTGCTTCTTTGCCAATAAGGCAGCTTCAACTACAACGCCTTCCGTGCCTGATGAAGATGTTATAAGGAACATGTCTTCCGGATATACATTATAGATTTCCATCAGCTTTTCAACCAGTTCGCATCTGTCATAAACGGCTGGGTCATTCATTTCTTCTTCAGTAAGAATGCCCTTTAAGACCAGGTCAGTTACATTGAAACGGTGGAATGGCATTAAACCGCCGGCTCTGTAACCTAGTTCCATGGAAAATTCCAGGCCATGTTTAACACCGAAAAGCTGACATACGCCGTTATTCTGGAAACATTCTGCCAGTATTAAAGCAGCTTTTTTAACGTCGTCTTCACTGGATTTTTCTATCAGATCCAGGTAATTCTGAACAACTTCAAAATACTTTTTTACATTATTCATCTACGTCATTCTCCTCTACTAAACATTATAGACCTACCATATTTAAAATCAATGTTATAATAGATGCAGAGGAGAACATAAATGCTTAAAGAGAAACAATGTAATAATGTTTATGAACTAGTCAACTACCTGGTAGATGAAGATAAGTTATGCGGTTTTAACATGGCAATCGTCACACCGGATGAAGAATTTGTCAGAACATATGGCTACCGTCAGAAAGTAGAAAAGATTCTGCCGGCTGAAAGAGACACCATTTACGATCTGGCATCATTAAGCAAGGTCGTTTCAACAACCACCTGCATGCTTAAGTTAATGGAAAACGGTGAGATCACATTGGATACTACCATTCACAGTGTTTTACCTGAGTTTGCCAACGAAGAAGTCACTGTTCGTGAGTGCATGACTCATACAACCGGACTTATTGACGTACCGGAATATAAGAAACTGAATGATGAGGAATTCCTTCATTCCTTACACAACATGCAGCCGGATCCAAAACTAAAGGGAAAC
The DNA here is from genome assembly GCA_017459795.1 of Erysipelotrichaceae bacterium. GTDB lineage: Bacteria > Bacillota_I > Bacilli_A > Erysipelotrichales > Erysipelotrichaceae > RUG521. The sequence continues at coordinate 12,723 of JAFUCG010000071.1, forward strand.
ATCTTCTACTCAGACACCAACTACATTCTTTTGGGCTTTGTCATTGACCGCTTAAAGGGTTCCCTAAAGGACTTTGCCAGGGAAACAGTATTCAAGCCATTAGGCATGGATCATACCTGTTATCAGCCAACCGACAAGTCTAACTGTGCCGCTACTGAAGTAACGGAAAAAAGAGGTGTAATCTGCGGGGAAGTACATGATGGTAAGGCTTACCGTCTTAACGGCATCGCAGGCAGTGCCGGGGTATTCTCAAACATTGATGACCTCATCAGGTTTGTCAGAATGATCATGAATGACTATGATCCATATCTGAAACCTGAAACCAGAGAAATGATCAGAACCTGTTACGCCGACAAAGGCGCTGACAGAAGAAGTTTAGGCTGGATCATTTCGACAGATAAGGCCACAATGGGAATCAAGTATTCGGAACACACATTGTTCCATACCGGCTTTACCGGCGGACATATCATGATTGATTTGGACAGAAAGATGGCAATGATCCTGTTATGTAACAGAATCCATCCAAACAGAAACAATACATCTGTATTGAAATTCAGAGATGTAATTAATACTCTCGCAATTGACTGCGTAGAATAAGGAGATAAGATGAACGTAGATTTAAAGAAACTGGAAACTGAAAACCAGAACGTTAACACAATGAACATTGATACCTGCTCTGCAGAAGAAATCGTTACCCTGATCAACAATGAGGACGCAACGGTCGCTGCCGCAGTTCAGAAACAGATTCCACAAATCGCCAAGCTGGTCGATGTAATCGTTGAGCAGTTTGAAAAAGGCGGTCACTTATATTACATTGGTGCCGGAACCAGCGGCAGATTAGGATTCTTAGACGCTGCTGAATGTCCGCCAACATATGGTGTTCCATATGAAATGGTCGTTGGCATCATGGCCGGTGGCTTTGAAGCATTATACAAAGCTAAAGAAGGTGCTGAAGACAGCGCTGAACTTGGTGTAGAAGACTGTAAGGCTCATAACTTAAGCAAGAATGACGTATTGGTTGGCATCGCTGCCAGCGGCAGAACTCCTTATGTCATCGGTGCTCTCAAATATGCCAAGGAAATTGGCTGTCCTACAGGTTCAATTGCCTGTGTTTCAGACAGTCAGATCGGTAAGATCGCTGACTACCCTATCGATGTAGTATCAGGTCAGGAAGTTGTCACCGGTTCAACCAGAATGAAGGCCGGCACTGCTCAGAAGATGGTTCTCAACATGATCTCAACCGCTTCAATGATCAGAATGGGCAAGGTATACAATAACCTGATGGTTGATGTAAAGCCAACTAATGAAAAGCTCGTTGCCAGAGCCAAGGGCATCATTGTCAAGGCTACAGGCTGTGATCAGAAAACTGCTGAAAAGCTGTTTGAAGAAGCCGGCAAGAATCCAAAGCTTGCCATTGCCATGTATGAAACAGGCTATAACAAGGCAGATTCTGAGGCATTATTAGCCAAATATAAAGGCCATCTGAAGACAGCCCTGTTATCAATTAAAAAGTAAAAAAACAAGGGACCTTGATACAATCCCACTAAAGTAGACACGAGAAAAAATTAAATCTCGCCAATCTATGAAAGGTGGGATTTTATCATGGGAAGAAAACAAAAGTATAGTGCTGAACAAAAAGTCCAGGCATGTGAAGATTACCTATCCGGCAAGAAATCTGTGAGCCAGATCGTCAGGGAACTTGGAATGGGAAAACAAGGGAATGTCAGAGTTTACGAATGGATAAACATGTACAAAAAGCATGGAAGCGAGATATTTAATGATAAGCCGCATAACAGGTCATATTCTAAAGAGTTCAAGGAGAAAGTAGTAAGGGAATACCTGGCAGGTCATGGTTCACTGAGTGACCTACAGA
>JAFUCG010000072.1 GCA_017459795.1 Erysipelotrichaceae bacterium
TATTATACTATTTCATGTCCTTGCAGAATGCTACATAAGCGTTCTTGGCTTCATAGACCTCTACCGTGCTGGTAACTTCCAAAGGAGCATGCATGTTCTGTACGCCAACACCAGAGTCGATGACCTGCATATTGTATTTAGCCATGATGTAAGCGATGGTTCCGCCACCACCCTGGTTAACCTTGCCGATTTCAGCTGTCTGCCATGAAATGTTGTTCTTATCCCATGAATTTCTGATTTCAGCGATGAATTCAGGGTTTGCATCGTTACTGCCGCTCTTTCCGCCTGAACCAACATACTTGTTAATGACGATACCGCCACCAAAGAAGCAGGTATTCTTCATTTCATTAACTGATGGATAGTTAGGGTCATAAGCTGCACTTACGTCACTTGATAACATCTTGCTGTTGGCTAAGCATCTTCTGAACTTCAGATAGTCATAACCTTCTGTTAATTCGAGAATTTCAGCAACGATGTTTTCATAGAAGTATGACTGCATGCCTGTAGCACCGATTGAACCAACTTCTTCCTTATCAACCAGCATGCATGATACTGTCTTTTCCGGATTGTCGATTTCACATAATGCCATTAATGAAGTATAGGCACATACTCTGTCATCCTGGCCATAGCCCATGATCATTGATGAATCAAGACCATAGTTCTTAGCCTGTCCTGCAGGTACTACTTCGATTTCAGCTGAAATGAAGTCATCTTCTTCAACATCATATTTCTTCTTTAATAACTTTAAGATATTTGCCTTTACAGCGTCCTTCTCTTCACCATTTAACGGGATTGAACCGATGGTAACGTTAAGATCTTCACCTTCAATTGCCTTGCTGGCTGTCTTCTGCATCTGATCTCTTGATAAGTGGATCAATAAGTCACTGATACCGACAACTGGTCCCTGCTCATCTTCACCGATTACAACGTTAACCATTGAACCGTCCTTCTTACAGATGACACCATGTAATGCCAGTGGAATTGTAACCCACTGATAGGTCTTGATACCGCCATAGTAATGAGTATCAGCTAAGGCGATGTCATGATCTTCATAGAATGGATGCTGCTTCCAGTCAATCCTTGGTGAGTCAATGTGAGCGCCGAGAATGTTCATGCCGTTTTCCATTGGTTGCTTACCAATGATGAACAGTGCCAGGTCCTTACCCTTGTTATTGAGATATACCTTATCTCCAGCCTTTAATGGTTTCTTTTCTGCCAGATAAGAATCAATGTTCTTAAAGCCATGCTTTTCAGCAATTTCAATACCTTTGACTACACATTCTCTTTCTGTCTTGCATTCTGAAATGAACTTTCTGTAGCCTTCTGTAAAACTGAAGACTTCCTTTTTCTGTTTTTCGTTATATTTCTTCCAGGCGTTTTCCATATGTTTCTCCTTTATTTTGCTAATTCCTTATTGTTGATCTCTCTGTCAGCTGCTTCAAAGAATTCTTCCATTGATAATGTCAGTGATTCCTTCTGGCCATGACGTCTGATCGTTACGCTCTTATCTTCAACTTCATGGTCACCAACTACGATCTGCATAGTAACTTTCTTAACCTGAGCTTCTCTGATTCTGTAGCCCAGCTTTTCATTACGGTCATCCAGCTTGACTCTGTAGCCCTTTGCAAGCATCTTGTTAACTAATTCCTTGGCATATTCATTATGCAGGTTAGGGTTAACAGGGATCACGGTAAACTGCTGTGGTGCAAGCCATAATGGTAAGTCACCCTTTGTTTCTTCCAATAAGAAGGCAACGAATCTGTCTAATGAACCTAAGATCGCTCTGTGGATTACTACCGGAGTAACCTTTTCACCGTTTTCATTTACATATGTCAGTTCAAATCTTCTTGGTAATAAGAAGTCAAGCTGAATTGTTGATAAGGCAACTTCATTACCTACGGCTGGCTTAACTAAAACGTCAAGCTTTGGACCATAGAATGCTGCTTCACCTACTGCTTCAAAGTAGTCAAGATCCAGATCATTAAGAACGCTTCTTAATGAGGCTTCTGCGTTATTCCACATGTCGTCATCAGGGAAATACTTTTCGGTATCTTCAGGATCTCTTAATGACAGTCTGCACTTATAATCAGTAATGCCGAAGTCCTTGTATACTTCCATGATCAGGTCAAGTACACCCTTGAATTCACTTTCGATCTGTTCAGGTGTACAGAAGATGTGAGAGTCATTCTGAGTGAATGATCTTGCTCTTTCAATGCCCTTAACAGCGCCCTGAGCTTCAAAACGGAAGTCATTGGCAATTTCAGCGATTCTTAATGGTAATTCACGGTATGAATGCGACTTACTGCCAAAAATAACCATGTGATGAGGACAGTTCATTGGTCTTAAGACATATACATCATCGCTTCTTTCCTTATCGATGCGGTTCTTGATCTGTCTTACTGTCATTGTATTTTCTTCTTCTTCAGAAATGTTGTACATTGGTGAGAACATGTCATCTTTATAATGATCCCAATGTCCTGAAGTCTTATATAGTTCAACAGAACCTAAGTCAGGTGTGTGAACATGTAAATAACCATGAGCGATTTCCTTTTCAGTAATGTAATTGTTCAGAATGCGCCATACTGTATAACCGTTTGGTAACCATAATGGCAAGCCCTTTCCTACCAAATCGCTTGTCATGAAGATTTCCATGTCACGGCCGATCTTTCTGTGGTCTCTTTCCTTGGCTTCTTCCTGGAACTTTAAGAATGCATCCAGATCTTCCTGGTTTTCGAAACAAACACCATATACTCTCTGCAGCATCTTATTCTTGGAATCGCCCTTCCAGTATGCACCTGATACCTTTAACAGCTTGAAGAACTTCATCTGCTTGGTATTCTCTACATGAGGTCCACGGCATAAGTCAACGAAGTCACCCTGTCTGTAGCAGGAAATGACAACTTCGCTTTCATCCATGTTATTGATCAGGTCGACCTTATATGGGTCATCACCGAACATTTCCAAAGCCTGCTGCTTTGAGATCTCTTCACGGACAATGCGCTTGTTATCCTTGGAACATTTCTTCATTTCCTTTTCGATTGCCGGTAAGTCAGCTTCGGTAATTACTGTATCGCCTAAGTCAATGTCGTAATAGAAACCATCTGTAATGACTGGTCCTACCCAGAACTTAGCCTGTGGATACAAATGCTTTACAGCCTGTGCCAGTAAGTGTGCACAGGAGTGATTCAGAACATGTAACCTCTCATCTTCCTTAATATTGAGGTCATTCATTTTTAGTTCGCTCATAATAATCCTCCATTAAAATAAAAAACGTCCTGTATAAGGACGTTATAAACGCGGTACCACCTTATTTCATATTCCTTCAGGAATATGCTCTCGAAACTTATAACGCAGTTAACGGAATTCTTTCCTAGAATTCAACTCCTAAGTGGTAAGCCATTCTGCCTTCAGATCCCTTTCACCAACCGGGATCCTCTCTGATCATTCATGAATGACTCATGTCTTAATCTCGGTATTTCCTATTTATTTTAATGACAAAACAACTGTCTTGTCAAATCAATTAATCAATTCTGTTAAAATCCTTTTCCGGTCTGAAATCACCCAGGTGTTCATTGACGATTTCTACGGCCTGTTTCATTCTTTCCAGGTAACCTCCACCGATCTCATGAACGGTAAAGCCTCTTTCAATGTACATCTGCTTCAGATGTTCATGAAGCTTCCATCTTCTTTCCTCATCACCATTTAAACGCTTGCCATCATCTACCCAAGGAATATCAGGTCTTAACATTAAGACGATGTCATATCTGTCAGGCTTGGCAAAGTTTTCAATGTAATCCAGTTTATGGCCGAGGTAAAGTTCACTGTAATACTGAGTAACAACAGCGTCAGTATCAAAGAAACATACACGGTTAGAGTTTCTCAAAGCCGCCAGATCCTTTTCATATTGCTGGTGAGCCAGACGCATGAAGTCAACATCATTATAGATGTCTTCATTACTGCCCATGTATTCATCACAATAGTAACGACCTACTTCGTATGACCATGAGGTATGGTACAGTTTTGCCAGCATCTTTGTTAAAGAAGTCTTACCGGTAGATTCAGTACCGGTAATCAATACCTTAATGGCGAAGAAACTACGGGCTGCACCAAGGATGTAATCCCAGTAACGGAATGGGTCAGTTCTGATAACGGAAGACCTGATTGGATACCAGCTGTGTTCAATATCATAAATGATTACTTCACCGTATTCTCTTAAGGCGTTGGTATAAACTGATTCACCACAGAAGAATGTGAAATCCTTTGGACCAGCTTTATATTTACGAGTTGCCTTAACAGCGCTTAACAGTAAATCGATCCACTGCTTAAAGCCATCAGGATATGCCGGTATGTTGGTTTCATCTATTGATAAAACAGTAATAAAGTCAAAGTCAGATAATTCCTGACAAAGCCATCTTAAACGCAGGTCCTGACTCATGATTGGAATGTTTGAACTCACAGAATCAGCCTTGTTTCTGTTATCATCATTACTTACAACGACAAACAAATGTTCACACTGGCTGGCAGCTGAGAAAATGGCCTGTAAGTGACCTCTGTGAGGTGGATAAAAATGACCGAAGAATATACCGTAACTCATATGATTACCTCCCTGAATGGGTTAAATTCAATAACTCTGTGTTAATTATAATTAATATCCCAAAATAAAACAAATTTTATAGTTTATACTCTTTCTTACATACAAACAAGAAGCTTTCCGCTTCCTTTTAAACTTATTTTGAAATGATTCTGGCACCAAATGGTGTTAAAGCTAATTTAGCAATCTTAAAGAACTGTTTGCCAAATGGTATTCCGACTATGGTAATACACCATATCAGCCCAAAAAACAGATTACCCAGGCACATTGGAATGCCAAATATTAATATCCAGATGACATTGGCAAATGTTGATGGTGCCCCTCCACCATATACAATGTCCTTACCAAACGGGAAAAATGACATTGTGGCAAACTTGAAGCACTGTCTTCCTACCGGGATACCAATAATTGTCAGACACCAGATTATTCCGGCAAACCACCAGGCTAATCCACTGATGAAACCGCCAAATATGAACCAAAGAATATTTCCTAAACTGCTCATTTCACATACCCCCTAAATATCTTTTGGATTCAATTCATTTTATTCCTAATCGATTCTAAGAACAAACATATAAAAAGAAGTCTTGCGACTTCTTATATTACGAAATTACCGTTTTCAAATACCTTGATTTTCTTACCGTCGAATGTAACCCCAGTTACTGTCATGTCTTCAGTACCAAACATGAAGTCAACATGGTTCGTTGAAGTGTTACCACCGGCTGCCTTTAATTCATCTTCAGTCATTTCAATACCACCCTCAACATTTTCCGGGTAACATCTGCCTAAAGCTAAATGACATGAGGCATTTTCATCAAACAGGGTATTAAAGAACAGAATGTCTAAATTTGAAATTGATGAATCATATGATATCAGGGCAACTTCACCAAGATGTCTTGATCCTTCATCAGTATTGAGCAGTTCATCCAGTGCTTCTACGTTCTTTGCGGCACCGTGATCAACGACCTTGCCGTTTTCAAATCTGAACCAGAAATCCTCAATTACTCTGCCGCTGTAGCTTAATGGCTTTGAGGCATATACAATACCGGTTCCGTTCTCCTTATCAGGCATGCAGACGCATTCTTACGTTGGCATGGTTGGATTAAAGAATACGCCATCAAGAGTTGTACAGCCGCCGCCTACCCAGATGTGGTTCTTAACAAGGTTGACCTTTAAGTCAGTGCCCCTGTTATTCTTGAAATGCAGGTAGTCAAACTGATAGTCATTCAGAATGTTGCAATGATTTAATAATTCATCATCATGCTTCTGCCATTCTTCTACCGGATCATTGTCTTCTCTGACTCTGACACTGTAAAGAATTGCATCCCATAATGCCTTGACGGCTTCTTCTTCTGACTTATCAGGGAATACCTTCTTAGCCCACTTTGGATTTGGCAAGGCTACGATACACCATTGGCCTTCATTATTCATGGTATATGACATGAATGGTGCCATCTTCTTCATGTAAGCCATTCTGCTGGTCTTCATTTTCTGAGGATCAATGTCACTCATCAGGCCAGGAGTAGAAGAATCAATACTCAGATAACAGGCTTTTCTGGCGTGTTCATCCTTGACTCTTTCAACAGCCCAGTCAGGAACATTTGATAATGTTTCAACAGATTCATATTCATAGTTCATGTGAGAAATGTTTTCATCACTCCACTTGACTATTACTTCACCTGCACCGGCCTTATAGGCTTCTTCAACACAGTATTCAGCAAATGTGTGATCGAATACGGAAGCATTTATGATCAGTAACTGCCCCTTCTGTACATTAACTCCTGAGCATACGGCCAGTTTGGCATATTTTCTCAAGATCAGTTCGTTCATTTTTTAATGACCTCACTGAATCTCATTGTGTTTGTATTACCGTGACCGGCATGGTAACCGGCACAGATGATGAATGTTGAGCCTACAGGCAGTTTCATCTGCTTGGCAACATCCTGTGCTGTTTCATCATATAAGTCTGCATCAATGATATTTGGTGCATATACCGGATATACGTCAGCGTACAATGACATTCTGCGGCAGGTAGATTCTGAGTTGGTAGCCGCAATGATCGGTGCATATGGCTTATATTTTGAAAGTCTCTTTGGTGTACCACCTGTCTCGGTAAATGCCATGATGGCACTGATATTCTGCATTGACAAGCATGATTCAGCTACGGAAATACCGATGGCATCACTCATCGAACGGTTAGAAGTTGTAATGGCGTTAGATAAGTATGAAGCATAGTCATACTGTCTTTCAACACTTTCGGCAATTGAAGCCATTGTAGCTACTGCTTCTACCGGATAATTACCGCTGGCACTTTCAGCTGATAACATGATGCAGTCGGTACCGTCGAATACGGCATTGGCAACGTCACTTGCCTCAGCACGGGTTGGACGAGGATTTCCAACCATGCTTTCGAGCATGTGAGTAGCAGTAATGACTGGCTTACCCATCTTGTTAGCTGTCTTTATAATGTGCTTCTGGTATAAAGGTACAAGGTATAATGATACTTCTACACCAAGGTCACCTCTGGCAACCATGACACCGTCAGCTACGCTTAAGATTGCGTTTAAATTATCGTAACCTTCCTGGTTTTCGATCTTGGCAATGATTTCAATTTCATCATGACCTTCTTCATGCAGGATCTGTCTGATTTCCTTGACATCGCTTGCTCTTCTTACGAAACTTGCAGCGATGAAGTCTACGCCATTTCTAGCACCGAATCTGATGTCTTCTTCATCTTTCTTGGAGATGAATGGCATGCTTAATCTGACACCTGGAACGTTTACACCCTTTCTGGTCTGAATAGGACCTGGATTATATACTTCACAGGTGATCTCATCATCTTCAACAGTCTTAATGTCAAGAGTAAGCTTTCCATCGTTTATAAGCAGTTTCTTGCCAGGCTTAACATCCTTGAATAATTCAGGACACATGATCTGGAAGCGTTCCTTATTACCGATAACATCCTTATTAACAACCTTAACGATGTCGCCCTTTTCAAACTGAACGCAATCATCTTCCATCTTGCCAACACGGATCTCAGGACCCTTTGTATCAAGCATGACACCAATGTGCCAGCCGTTTTTCTTATTCAGCTTGTGGATCCTCTTGATTTTCTTCAGATGTTCTTCATGAGTACCATGAGAGAAATTCAAACGAGCCATGTTCATGCCGGCTTTGTATAACTTTTCCAGCATTTCTTCGCTTTCACTTGCTGGTCCGATTGTACATACTATTTTTGTTCTACGCATTTAATTCACCTACTATGCTAACCTTTCAAACATATCGTATAGATTCTGTTCAAATTCCTTAGGCTGGACTAATGCCTCAGCAATTGGAGTTGAGATCATCTGGTCATTCTTAACGCCAACACAACGGTTTGTCGCACCATTTGCCAGTAAATCTACGGCATAATCACCGATACGTGATGCCAGAAGTCTGTCATAAGGCACTGGTGAACCGCCTCTCTGGATATGACCTAATACAGTTGCTCTGCCTGAGAAACTTGTTGTTTCAGAAATCTTTTTCGCTAATGCTTCTACATCCATTAGTTTCTCACTGACAATGACTAAGGCATGACGATGTTTCTTAATGGCATCAAAATGCTGAAGGCGTCTGATTACTTCTGTTTCACTGAAGCCTACTTCAGGAGTAACAACTATTTCAGCACCACAACAGATTGCTGAATACAAGGCTAAGTCGCCACAATGATTACCCATTACCTGAACAACAGAACAGCGATGATGAGAAGCACTTGTATCTCTTAATTTGTCTACTGCTTCAACGATTGTATTCAAAGCTGTATGGAAGCCAATCGTAAAGTCGGTACCAGGACAGTCATTGTCAATTGTACCAGGTATGCCAATACAGCTGATTCCCTTACGGCATAAGTCGCCAGCACCTCTGTATGTGCCATCGCCACCGATTACTACCAAGGAATCCATGCCAACTTTTTCCATCTGCTTGATGGCTTTATCCATGACTTCATCTTCAACGAATTCAGGCATTCTGGCTGTACCTAAGATCGTACCGCCCTTAAAAAGGATGTCAGATACACTGCCTTTGTTGAACTTTGTATAATTACCTTCAACAAGGCCAAGATATCCATCGTAAATGCCATATACATCAAAATCTCTTGCCAGGGCTGAACGGGTTACTGCTCTGATAGCAGCGTTCATGCCTGGTGCATCGCCCCCACTTGTTAATATACCGATCGTTCTTTTCATATAAGCCTCCTATTTACGTCTGCTTGTTCCATCGACCCTGACATCAGTAGCTAAGGTTCTTATTCGCTCCATAATTCGGTCCGCCTTTGTTTCATCACGGTTTCCATATTGATTGTACATGAGTCTTTCCCTTAGATCCTTGTAGTCACTGTTACTGGTAAATATGGTTGATTTACCGTATTCCATCCGGTAATCGAGTAAAGGCAACAAGATGTCATCCCTTACCCAATTAGTTACATTCTCTGCTCCAATGTCATCCAAGACGACAAACTGAGCCCTTTTCAGCTTATTTAAGGAATCATTAACAAAGTCTTCCTTACGGTTGTACTCGTCCTTGACACCTACACTGTTACGGGCCTTGGAGAAGAATTTCGGTACATTTACAAATGCGACCTTATGTCCCTTTTTGGCCAGATAGTTCGTCATGCAGGCAGCCAGGTAGGATTTACCTACACCAAGACCGCCATAAAAATATATACCTTTTTCAGGTAATCCTGCAAGCCAGGCTTTTACAACTTTGTGTATGGTCCTATAACTTTCAGATTCCCTGCTAAGATCGATCTTATCAATGTCATACAGTAACGCTGCATCTGACAAGTCACACATCAGATAGTTTTTCTTATGACTTAAGGTTACGTCATTCTGTTTCTGCATCTTGCTTTTTCTGATGACAATGCGAGGATAATCGTCTTCTATGACTATGTCTTTATAATAAGCAGAATTGTCATCGGTAAATGAACCGTAACTGTCTTCGTTATTGTTCATTGACTTCAGCCATTCATTGAATACCCATGGATAGTTTTTTACAACTGTTTCACTTGCGTGATACTTACTTAAAAGATCAGTTACTTTCTGATTGGCCAGTAATCTTTCAACGAGAGTATTTTCATCTATGACTACATCATCTGGTAAATTCAGTTTAATGTTATTCATCAGTTACCCTCCTTATTGAACAGTTTATTCATTATATCATCATAACTCTGACTGCTTTCCGTATTTTCATAGCTGTTATTTTTGAAATCAGGCACTTTAGAGTATCTCTTAGCAGGTTGAATATTCA
>JAFUCG010000073.1 GCA_017459795.1 Erysipelotrichaceae bacterium
CTGACCAGCAGTAATAAAGGTTGGAATATCATAGAGGTAAACTCATCGTCACAGGTAAACAGTGGCAGTGAGTTTACCTTTAATTATTATCTGGGAGAAAACGGTTCACCAACCGCAGAAAGAAAAGCACTTGTTACACTGTACACCAGACTGTGTGAAGAGGCTTATAAGGAGTTTGACATTTACAATGACTACGACGGTTATCATAACCTCGCTTATCTGAATAAGCATCCTAATGAGGATGTCAATGTCAGTGATACCTTATATTCAGCACTTGAATTATTGAACAGTTACGGTAACAGGTACATGTTCCTTGGACCTGTTTATGAAAACTATGTAAGTGTCTTATACGCAGACAATGATACCTCAGCTGAATACTTTGATCAGTATTACAGTGAGGACTATTATAACCTTTACCAGGATGTTCTTAAGTTCGTTAATGACAATAGTAAGGTTAATGTCGAGTTAAAAGGTAATAACACAGTAAAGTTAGCTGTTTCAAGTGACTATGAACAGTTTTTCAGGGAGAATGATTTCCATTATTATGTGGACCTGAACTGGATGCGTAATGCCTTTGTGGCTGATTACATTGCGGATGGTCTGATTGAAAATGGCTTTACCCACGGTAATCTGGCCAGTCACGATGGTTATAGCAGGGTCTTAGGTGACTTCGAATATGAATATAATCTGTTTGACTATGTTGACGGAAGTGTTTTCCAGGCTGGTAAATTATACCATGATAAAGGCGATGCCTTTGTGTTAAGAAAAAGCTATCCTTTAAGTGAACTGGATACTGATTACTACAAATATTCAGATGGAACCATAAGAACACCTCATTTAAGAATGGGTGATGCATTGAACGCTGATGAAAGTATCAGAACATATGTTGCTTATTCGGAAAAGAAAGGGTGCGCTGAGATACTGATGGATCTGATACCTGAGTATTATGAAAACAGTCTGAAGCCTGTCGGCAAGGCTGACATCAGCTCCGTATACATTGTCAATGGTACTGTTTACTACAGCAGTCACGCTGATGACAACATGCAGGTGTATGATAAATACAGTAAGATTTTCATAAATAACTGATGAGTAAAAGTGTTTAACAATGTTGAACACTTTTAATTTGGGCTTCAGCCTTTTTTTTGTTAAACTTATATTGGTGATGTACATGGCAGAAAACAGAAAAGAACTTGAAAAAATGGATTACATGGAACCTGAGTGTGTCTTGTGTGACAGACCTGTTGGCTTTAAGCAGAAAAAACAGATGATTCCTCAGCAGAGAATATCTCAGAAGGTTGATGAATTAATGGCGAGAAACGAATTCACTGAAGTTGAGAGAATGTTTAAATACTGGCTTGAAGAAGCTAAGGTAAACTATGATGAACAGGGCGAATTCATGCTTTATAACGAGATGATGGGCTTTTACCGTAAGACAGGCAAGAAAGAAGAAGGCTATGCAGCAGTGGATAAGGCAATGAGCATGCTTGATGAATTGGGATACCGTGACAGTGTGAGTGGAGCAACATGTTATACCAACGCCGCAACTGTATATACCAGTTTTAAGGATTATGAAAGAAGTCTGCCATTGTTTGAGAAAGCCAAAGTTATTTACGAAAACAATGTAAAGAACAATGAATACAAGCTGGCTTCTCTTTATAACAACATGGCCCTTGCCCTGGTTGGCTTAAAGAAGTTTGAAGAAGCAAATGATTTATATAACAAGGCAATAGAAACGGTTAATAACTGTGAAAACGGGGAACTGGAAATTGCCATGACATACCTTAACATGCTGGATGCCCTGATAAGTGAAAAGGGTATATGTGAAGAAATCGATGAACAGGCAACAATGTTACTGTATCAGGCTCAATGCATGCTTGATACTGAGAGCTTACCAAGAGACGATTACTATGCATATGTCTTGGATAAGTGTGTCAGCATCTATGAATTCTTTGGCTGGAATGGTTATGCAAAAGAATTAAGAGAAAGGATCAGGAAGATCAATGAAAGGGCTTGAACTTTCAAAAGCATATTACAATGAATATGGCAAGAAAATGCTTGAAGAGCAGTTTCCCGATGTCGTTGCCAAGATAGCTGTTGGCCTAATAGGAAGCGGCTCTGAGTGTTTTGGGTATGATGATGAAATATCCCAGGACCATGACTTTGAACCCGGTTTCTGCATCTTTCTGCCTGATGAAAGTGTCATTGATGAAAAAACAGCTTTTCAGCTGGAAAGAGCCTATTGGAAACTGCCAAAGGAGTTTAAAGGTTATAAGAGAAGCATTTTCTCACCGGTTGGCGGTAACAGACATGGGGTATTCAGGGCTGCTGAATACTTCAGGGAAAAAACCGGAAGTGAGGATGGACGTCTGAACCTGCAGCAGTGGCTTACAACCGATGACTATGTACTGGCAGAGGCTACTAATGGAGAAGTATTCAGAGATGATTCAAATCTGGTAAATGATATCCGTAAGAATCTCATGAGCATGCCGCAGGATGTGTTTTTAAAGAAACTGGCCGGCAATTTACTGATAATGGCACAATCATCTCAATATAACTATAACCGCCTTCTGAAGCGCCAGGAATACGCCGCAGCGCAACTGGCAGTATATGAATATGTCAGAAGTGCAATGAAGGTCATATTCCTGCTTAACAGGACATACATGCCATATTATAAGTGGAGTTTCAGAGCCTTGCGCAGTCTTAAAAAACTATCGGTAACAGCTGAAATATTTGAATACCTCATAACCAGCGGCAATGAGGAAACAGTTTCAGATAATAAACGGGGAATGATTGAAACTGTTAATTCACTGATAGTTGAAGAACTTTTGAACCAGAAACTGCTTGATGATGAAGGAGGCGATCTGGAGAAGATTGCTTATAAGGTTAACGAAAAGATAGAGGACAACGAGATTCGAAACATGGACATTTTAGTTTCCGTCCATTAGTCATATTTGCATTTCTGTGATAACTAAACGGGTCATTTGTGACCTTTTTTTTGTGAAAAAAATTACTTATTAATTTTCAGTTTATTTTCATTGACAGTTATATTATGGATGACTACAATAGTTTTTAGAGGGAATTAGTTGGAAATCCAACAATTGTTAAAGGTATGAACTATCAAAACGACTTTTTGATTAATATTTCTGCGCTCTACAGATATACTCAACGCTATTTTGACAAGAACATGGCGGCCTTTAACATTGGTTCAGGTCAGATGATTTTCTTACTGCTCATTTATGAACATGAAGGAATTGCGATGCAGCAGTTGACAGACATGGCCGACATTGACAAGGGTACAACTACCAAGAGCATTAAGAAACTTGTTGATGAAGGATATGTTGAAATAAGAGTCGATGAATCTGATAAGAGAGTAAAAAGACTGTATACGACCAAAAAGGCAACAGGTATCATTAACGATCTGTATGGATTCCGTAACGAATTCGTAAACCAGCTGATGAAAAATCTTGATGAGGAAACTATTGAGAGGGAAATGAGGGTAATGGATACCATAACCCGCAATGCCAAGGAAATAGTTCCAGACGAAAGTTATTCACAGATAAAGATAGCCGGCTTACAGAAACTGACCTTGCTTGATTATCCAGGCCAGGTAGCGTGTACGATATTTACAGCCGGCTGTAATATGAAATGCCCATTCTGTCATAACAGGGATCTGGTATTCATACCGGAGAACTTCGTACCGGAAGATCCTGATGACATCATTGAATTCCTGAATAAGCGTAAGGGAATCATTGATGCCGTCTGTATCACGGGCGGGGAACCTCTGTTACAGGCGGGACTGCTTGATTTCCTGAAGCAGGTCAAGGAATTAGGCTATAAGGTTAAAGTTGACACCAATGGCTTATTCCCGGACAGACTTAAGAAGATCGTTGAATCAGGCTATGTTGATTACGTTGCCATGGACATCAAGAATTCCATTGGCAAGTATGGATTCACTACCGGTGTTTCGGAAAATGACAATCTGACAAAGCAGATCAGAAAATCAATCAATTATCTGTTAAGTGATGTCATTGATTATGAATTCCGTACTACCGTAGTCAGAGAATTCCACAGCAAGGAAGATCTGGTTGAGGCAGCCAGAATGATCAAAGGGGCAAAGAACTATTATCTGCAGCAGTTCGTTGACAGCGGACGCTGCATAGAAGCAGGCTTTACAGCATACAGCAGGGAAGAAATGCTGGAACTACAGAGGGAAGTTCAGAAGATAATTCCAAATGTACAACTAAGAGGGGTTTAGGAGGAGAAAGAGATATGTATAAAGTTGTAAAAAGAGACGGTGAATTAGTCGAATTTAATATTCAGAAGATTTCCGCAGCCTTGACAAAGGCATTTGAATCTACCGGTAAGAATTACCACCCAAGTGTCATCGACATGTTGGCATTAAAGGTCACAAGTGACTTTGAACCAAAGGTAAAGGATGACAAGATCGGTGTTGAAGATATTCAGGACAGCGCTGAAGCAGTACTGATTCAGGCTGGTTACAATGACGTAGCCAAGAACTACATCTTATACCGTAAGCAGCGTGAAAAGATCAGAAACATGAACGCTACCATGCTCGACTACAAGGAGCTGGTAAACAGTTATGTTAATGCCATTGACTGGAGAGTAAAGGAAAACTCAACTGTTACATATTCTGTTGGCGGTCTTATCCTTTCAAACTCAGGTGCCATTACAGCTAACTACTGGTTAAGTGAAGTTTATGACCAGGAAATCGGTAATGCACACCGTAACGGTGACATCCATATCCATGACTTGAGCATGTTGACAGGTTATTGTGCCGGCTGGTCATTGAAGCAGCTGATTCAGGAAGGCTTAGGCGGTGTTCCTGGTAAGATCACATCTTCTCCAGCAGCTCACTTATCAACCTTATGTAACCAGATGGTCAACTTCTTGGGTATCATGCAGAATGAATGGGCTGGCGCTCAGGCATTCTCAAGTTTCGATACATACCTTGCTCCATTCGTTAAGGTTGATAACCTGTCATATAAGGAAGTTAAGCAGTGCATCCAGAGTTTCATCTATGGTGTTAATACACCTTCAAGATGGGGCACACAGGCACCGTTTACAAACGTAACCTTAGACTGGACAGTTCCAAATGACCTTGCTGAATTACCATGTATCGTTGGCGGCAAGGAAATGGATTTCAAGTATAAGGATTGTAAGAAGGAAATGGACATGGTCAAGAAGGCCTTCATTGAAATCATGATCGAAGGTGACGCAAATGGCCGTGGCTTCCAGTACCCAATTCCTACATATTCTATTACCAGAGACTTCGACTGGTCTGAAACTGAAAACAATAAGCTGTTATTTGAAATGACAGCCAAGTATGGCACTCCTTACTTCTCTAACTACGTTAACAGTGACATGGAACCAAGCGATGTAAGAAGCATGTGCTGCCGTTTGAGACTTGACTTACGTGAATTAAGAAAGAAATCAGGTGGTTTCTTCGGCTCTGGCGAATCTACAGGTTCAGTAGGTGTCGTTACCATTAACATGCCTAGATTAGCTTATCTGGCAAGTGATGAAGAAGACTTCTACAAGCGTCTGACCAAGATCATGGACTTATCTGCCCGCAGTTTAAAGGTAAAGAGAGATGTCATTACCAAGTTATTAAATAACGGCTTATATCCATATACAAAGCGTTATCTGGGAACATTCAACAACCACTTCTCAACCATCGGCTTAGTTGGCATGAATGAAGCAGGCTTAAATGCCAAGTGGTTAAGAAAAGACATGACTCATGCTGAAACTCAGCAATTCACCAAGGATGTTCTGAACTTCATGCGTAACAAGTTATCTGACTACCAGGAATTATATGGTGACTTATATAACCTCGAAGCTACACCTGCAGAAAGTACATCTTACCGTCTGGCTAAGATCGATAAGGAAAGATATCCAGACATCATTACAGCTAACATGAGCGGTGATCCATATTACACCAACAGCTCACACTTACCGGTAGGCTATACTGATGACATCTTCTCAGCACTGGATGTTCAGGATGAATTACAGACTCTGTATACATCAGGAACAGTATTCCACGCCTTCTTAGGTGAAAGATTACCAAGCTGGAAGGCAGCTGCATCATTAGTCAGAAAGATTGCTGAAAACTACCGTCTGCCATACTATACAATGTCACCAACATATTCAGTATGTGCTGAACACGGCTATCTCTCTGGTGAAGTAGATGTATGTCCGATCTGCGGCAAGCCAACTGAAGTTTACAGCCGTATTACCGGTTACTACAGACCTGTTCAGAACTGGAACAAGGGCAAGGCTCAGGAATTCAAGGACCGTGTTACTTACAGTTTCCAGGGCTTAGGCGAAAAGCTGGAAAAAATGTCTAAGACAGAAGTAGCTGCAGCAGAAAGTACTGAATCAACAGCTGATGGCAAGAAGTTATTATTCACAACCAAGACATGTCCAAACTGCAAGATCGTCAAGGACATGCTGAATAAGAAGAACATTGGCTACGAAATCGTTGATGCTGAAGAAAATGAAGAATTATGCAATGCATATGGCGTAATGCAGGCACCAACACTGGTAGTATTAGGTGACAACAATACTTTCGATAAGTATGCCAACGCTTCTAACATCATTAAGTATTTAAATAAATAATAATATGTTAATGACCTGCTCTGAAAAGGGCAGGTTTTTTTGTTGCAACATCATTCTTAATTAAGTATAATGAGCTTAGCTAATGTTAGCTAAGGAGGTTGTATGACAACTTATAGTATGTTAGAAGCAAAGACTAATCTGTCAAAAATAGGAAAACTGCTTTCTAATGGAGAAGATGATTA
>JAFUCG010000074.1 GCA_017459795.1 Erysipelotrichaceae bacterium
ATATTATTATTACTTTAAAGTATGTAAGAACAAAACCAAGGTCATCACTGGTATAAAGCGTATCTCTAAACCTGCTTTAAGAGTTTATGCAAAGGCTGATGAACTGCCAAGAGTATTAAACGGTATAGGCATTGCCATCTTATCAACATCACAGGGTATGATGACTGATAAGGAAGCTAAGCAGAAACATATTGGTGGCGAAGTTGTTGCTTACGTTTGGTAATTAGAAAGAGGTAAGTAAATGTCACGTATCGGTAATAAAACGATTACCATTCCTGCTGGAGTAGAAGTTACTGTTTCAGAAGGTAATGAGGTGACTGTTAAGGGTCCTAAGGGAACTTTAACTCGTCAGTTTAATTCATCAATGATAATTGAACAGAACGATGGTAGTATCACCGTCAAGCGTCCTAATGACGAAAAACACACAAAGCAGCTTCATGGTACAACAAGAGCCTTATTACACAACATGGTAGTAGGCGTATCAGAAGGTTTCAAGAAAGAATTACAGATCACAGGTATCGGTTACAGAGCTGCAGTAAGCGGCAACACACTGACCCTGAATGTTGGATTCTCTCATCCAGTAAACTTTGAAGTTGAAAACGGCTTAACAGTTGAATGCCCAAAACCTGACCAGATCATCGTTTCAGGCATCGACAAGCAGAGAGTTGGCGAATTTGCCGCTAACATCAGAGCAACTAGAAAACCAGAACCTTACAAGGGCAAGGGTATCGCATACAAGGGCGAACATATCCTGCGTAAGGAAGGTAAGAAGGCTGCTTAGTAGGGAAAGGAGACAGGTAGAAATATGCTTAAGACAAAATCTAGAAATAAAGATAGAATCCGTCGTCATGTACGTGTTCGTCAGAAAGTTTCAGGAACAGCTGAATGCCCACGTTTAAATGTCTTCCGTTCCAATGCTAACATCCAGGCTCAGATCATTGACGATGTTAAGGGAGTTACATTAGTATCTGCCAGCAGCATGCAGTTAAAGTTAGAGAATGGTGGAAACATCGAGGCAGCTAAGGCCGTAGGTACAGAAATCGCAAAGCGTGCTTTGAAAAAGAATATTAAGAATGTAGTATTTGACCGTGGTGGTTACATCTATCATGGTAGAGTAGCAGCACTTGCTGATGCAGCAAGAGAAGCTGGCTTAGAGTTCTAGGAGGGGAGTCAATGGCAAACACATTAACTAATGAAGAAGCAGTAGTAGAAACACCTGTTGCTGAAACAGCAGAAGCTACAGAAAAGGCTCCTGAACAGAACAGAGGCAACCGTCGTTTCAACAGAGACAATCGTCGTCCTCAGAGAAGAAACGATCGTAATGCTCAGGAAAAGGAATTTGAAGAACGTGTTGTTAAGATCAACCGTATCACCAAGGTAGTTAAGGGTGGACGTAGAATGCGTTTCGCAGCCTTAGTTGTAATTGGTGACCATAAGGGCCGTGTTGGATTCGGTACAGGCAAGGCTAAGGAAGTTCCAGATGCAATCAGAAAGGCAACTGAAAACGCTCAGCACAACCTGATCAGAGTTAATCTGGTAGGATCTACATTACCTCATGAAACCGTTGGCAGATATGGTGCTGGTGAAGTTGTATTACGTCCAGCAGCTACTGGTACTGGTGTTATCGCCGGTGGCCCAGTTAGAGCCGTATTGGAATTAGCAGGCGTTAACGACGTTATCTCTAAGTGCTTAGGTTCAAGAACTTCAATCAACGTAGTAAGAGCTACAGTTGAAGGCTTAAAGAACATGACAACATTAGACAACGTTGCAGCATTAAGAGGCAAGAAGCCTCAGGAAATTCGTTACTAAAAGGGGGCGTCAGAAATGAAATTACATGAGTTAAGACCAGTTGATGGTGCACGTAAAGATGGTTTCAGACTTGGACGTGGACATGGTAGCGGAAATGGTAAGACAGCTGGCAAGGGCCACAAGGGTCAGAAAGCCAGAAGCGGTGGCTTAGGTAAGTTAGGCTTTGAAGGTGGTCAGACACCTTTAGCAAGACGTTTACCAAAACGTGGATTTACCAACTTCACCCGCAAGGAATATGCAATTATCAATTTGGATCAGTTAAACAGATTCGAAGATGGTGCAGAAGTTAATCCAACTATCTTAAAGGAATTAGGAATCGTTAAGAGCCTGAAGGATGGTTTAAAGGTTTTAGGCGAAGGCGAATTAGAGAAGAAGTTAACCGTTAAGGCACACAAGTTCTCTGCTTCTGCTGCAGCCGCAATTGAAAAAGCAGGCGGAAAAGCTGAGGTAATCTAATATGCTAAAAACGTTTATCTCCTTATTCCAGAATAAGGATATACGTAGAAAGATCCTGTTTACCTTAGGCATGCTGTTGGTATTCAGATTAGGAGCAGCAATCACTGTTCCTAATGTTGATCCATCAAAACTGGTATCAGGTTTGTCTGGAAATGATCTGATCACCATGATGAACATGCTCGGCGCAGGAAGTTGGCAGACATTCTCAGTATTCTCTATGGGCGTTGGTCCATACATTACATCAAGTATCGTTATTGAATTGTTAGCGATGGATGTTATTCCACCTCTGGCTGAACTGGCCAAGGATGGTCAGAAAGGCCGTCAGAAGATGGATAAGATCACTCGTTACCTGGCAGTTGTCCTGGCATTCGTTCAGGCATACACATTGACACTGACCTTTGACAAGGCATACGGCATCTTGGAAAACAACACTGTTACAGCTTACATGTATACAGCAACAATCCTGACAGCCGGTTCATTCTTCCTTGTCTGGATCGGTGACAGAATCGCAGCACACGGTATTGGCAACGGTATCTCAATGATCATCTTTGCCGGTATCGTAGCTAACCTGCCATATCAGTTCTATTCATCTTATGTCAGTCTGGTTAACTCAGCTGCCGAAGGTGAAGCATTCACTGGTGTATTGAAATTCGCATTGCTGGTAGTTATGTACATCGCAATCATCGTTCTTGTTATCTTTGAAACACAGGCTACAAGAAAGATCCCGATTCAGTATACAAGCAGCACCAGCAAGAGAAACAGCGCTAACTTGAATTATCTACCTTTAAAGATTAACTCAGCATCAGTTATACCTGTCATCTTTGCATCAACCATCATGATTGCTCCAAAGACGATCATGGCATTGTTAAGCAATGCAAGTTGGTTCAAGCCGACAGATTTCACCACAAAGCTTACTGCTGTATTTGATTACATTTCAGATTTCACAAAGCTTGGTGGATTATTGATTTATGTAGTATTAATCTTCTTCTTCACATTCTTCTATACGAACTTACAGGTCGATCCAGCTAAGATCACGGAGAATTTGAATAAGTCAGGAACATACATCCCTGGTATCAGACCTGGTAAGGAAACACAGACTTACATCTCAATGGTACTGAACCGTATTACATTATTAGGTGCATTGTTCCTTTGCTTCATTGCAGCATTACCACATCTGCTGTCAATGTTTACTGACATTCCTAGCACGATCACAATGGGTGGTACAAGTATCATCATCGTTGTCGGCGTAGCTCTGGAAACAGTCAAGGATCTCGAAGATCAGTTAACTCAAAAAGAATATAAAGGATTCATGAAGAGATAATTATGAAATTGAACATATTAATCATGGGCCCTGCCGGTGCCGGTAAGGGAACTATGTCTGAATTGATTGAGAAGAAATACAATATAGCTCACATTTCAACAGGTGATATGTTTCGTAATGAGATCAAAAATAATACTCAGCTGGGACAGAGAGCTTCTGAATACATCAAGCAGGGCTTACTCGTCCCAGATGAGTTAACCATTGAAATGGTGCTTAATCGTTTATCACAGCCTGACTGTGACAATGGCTATCTGTTAGACGGATTCCCAAGATCATTAATTCAGGCAAACGTATTTGATACAAAAGTTATTGAGACTCCAAAGGATGTTAATTTAGTTATAAATCTGACAGTTGATAAGGAAGCCTTAATCGACAGGATCGTTAACCGTAGAATCTGCAGAAAGTGCGGAGCTGTGTATAACATCAACACCTTACCGCCAAAACAGGAAGGCATATGTGATGAATGCGGTGGCGAACTGTATCAGAGAGCTGATGATAATCGTGAAAGTTTAGAAAGAAGAATGCAGAGTTATGAAGTAGAAACTACTCCAGTACTCACGCATTATAAGAGACTAAATCTTGTTCATGACATCAATGCTTCTCAGACCATCGAAAAAGTATGGGCTGACGTTGAAAAAGTAATCGATGAATATCTGGCTCAGAATACTCAGAAGGAGGAAATGTAGTCTTTCATGGCAAAACAAGATAAATCTGATGTAATCGAAGTTGAAGGCATAGTCGAGGAAACACTTCCGAGTGCTATGTTCAAAGTGAAGTTACCTAACGGGCACACAATTATGGCCCACGTTTCTGGTAAAATCCGTATGAATTACATTCGCATTTTACCGGGTGATCGTGTTACCCTGGAAATTTCACCTTACGACTTAACACGTGGGCGAATAACTTATAGACATAAGTAGTAATTTAGGAGGTACAAAATTATGAAAGTAAGACCATCAGTCAAACCTATGTGCGACAAGTGCCGTGTAATCAAGCGTAAAGGTCGCGTAATGGTTATTTGTGAAAATCCTAAACACAAACAGAGACAGGGTTAATCGGAGGTAAAAGAGAATATGGCTCGTATAGCTGGAGTAGACTTACCACGTGAAAAGTGTGTTGGAGTCGCATTAACTTATATTTATGGTGTCGGCCCTACTACTGCTAAACAGGTATTAGCAGCTGTTGGTGTTGACGAAACAATCAGAGTTAAGAATTTAACTGAAGAACAGGAAACCGCCATTCGTACAGAGATCGATAAGATCAGAGTTGAAGGCGATTTAAGAAGAGAAACTAACTTAAACATCAAGCGTCTGATGGAAATTGGTTGCTACCGCGGTGTTCGTCATCGTAAGGGTTTACCAGTTCACGGACAGAGAACAAAGACAAATGCTCGTACACGTAAAGGACCACGTCGTACCGTAGCTAATAAGAAGAAATAGGGCAGGAGGTAATATAAAATGGCTACAAATAAGAAAACCACAGTACGTAAGCGTAGAGTACGTAAGAATATTGCCAAGGGTGTTGCCCACATTCATTCAACATTTAACAATACCATCGTTACAATCTGTGATGAACAGGGTAACGCAGTGGCATGGTCAAGTGCTGGTGCATTAGGTTACAAGGGATCACGTAAATCAACTCCATTCGCTGCTCAGCAGGCTGCTGAAGCTGCTGCCAAGGCTGCTGTTGATCATGGCATGAAGACAGTTGAAGTAAACGTTAAGGGACCAGGTCCTGGAAGAGAATCTGCTGTTAGATCTTTACAGACAGCAGGATTAAACATCACTGTAATTAACGACGTTACACCAATTCCTCATAACGGATGTCGTCCACCAAAGAGACCACGTGGTTAATAGAAATAGGAGGAATAGTTGATGCAGCAATTTGAAAGAGCAGATTTTGAAATAAAAGAATATGTAGAAGATGAGCATTATGGTAAGTTTACCATGGGCCCTCTGGAAAGAGGATTCGGCACAACTATCGGTAATGCTATCCGCAGAGTATTAATTTCTTCAATGCCTGGTGGAGCAGTTTATTCCATCAAGATTGAAGGGGTCTACCATGAGTTTACAGCTATTCCAGGCGTTGTTGAAGATGTAACTGCCATCGTATTAAACATCAAGGATTTAATTCTTGAAATTGAAAATGATGAGTCTTACACATTAAGATTAGATGCTGTTGGACCAAAGACAGTTACAGCTGGTGATATTGAGTATCCTACAGGCGTTAAGTGCCTGAATCCAGAATTAGTCATCTGCCATCTCGCTGAAGGCGGAAAGATTGAAATGGAATTAAGAGCACGTAAAGGCCGTGGATATGTTAGCGCAGATGCAAATAAAGCACTATATATTGGCTCTTCACAGGGTATTGGAACTATTTACACAGATTCAATCTTCACACCTGTAACAAAGGCTACTTACGCTGTTGAACAGACACGTGTAGGACAGAATGCAAACTATGATAACCTGACATTGGAAGTCTGGACAAACGGTGAAATCACACCTCAGCAGGCTGTTGCACTGTCAGCTAAGATCTTAATCGACCACTTAGAACTGTTAACAACAGTTAAGGAAGGCGTTAAGGAAATGGCTAACGTTATCAAGGAAGCAGGCGACGAAGTAGATTCTAAGGGCTTCAATATGGTAATTGAAGACTTAGATTTATCAGTACGTTCATATAACTGTTTAAAACGTGCTGGTATCCAGACTGTTGAAGAATTAACTCAGAAAACAGAAGAAGAAATGATGAGAGTCAGAAACTTAGGTAAGAAGTCTCTTAAGGAAGTCAAGGACAAGTTAGAGAACTTGGGCAAGGGTTTCCGCACATCTGATTTATAGAATTTAGGAGGATAACCAGAGATGCATAATCGTAAATTAGGCCGTACAGCTGATCATCGTAAAGCACTTTTACGTAATATGGCTACAGATATGATCGTATATGAAAAAATCGAAACTACTGAGAAAAAGGCTTTGGAATTAAGAAGTGTAGTTGATGAATTAGTAACATTGGCAAAGAAGGGCGACCTTCATGCACGCAGACAGGTTCTGTCATATGTTCGTGATGTCAAAGTTGGCAAGACGGACAAGACAGCAGTTCAGAAGCTGTTTGATGAAATTGGACCACGTTACGCTGACCGCAAGGGCGGTTACACAAGAGTTGTTAAGACTGGTGTAAGAAAAGGCGATGCTGCTCCAATGGCATACATTGAATTTGTTAAATAATTAATTCATGACATTATAAAAGGCTGATCAATACGATCAGCCTTTTTTGTTAGTTAGGAGTGAAAACTCCTAACTAAAAACCACACGCTAAGCGTGTGAGACTAGAGATAGCTTCGTGCGTTGTTAAGAAAAAGCCACCCAAGTATAATGAGAACGGTCCGACAACCAAACTCAAGATACAAAGGAGGC
>JAFUCG010000008.1 GCA_017459795.1 Erysipelotrichaceae bacterium
ATCACTAGAAGCTCTAGTACCACGCGCATAGCACGTGGTATCTGTCTGCGACAATAAAAAAACGGAATTGATTCCGTTTGTCATACTTATTTCTTGATGTCAGCGTGTAACAGATGAAACAGTGTTCCCATTAATGCGGTTAAGCCGTCAACGACTATCATGGTTACTATGGATATCGTATTCAGTGTGAATGGAGCAGCCAGATATACTATGACATCTCCAATAGCGCACAGGGCAAACAGAATAACCGGGAAACTCCAGTAATATGGATATGTGAAAAAGTTCATAACAAAACCGGCCAGCATCGCAATGCCAGGTACCAGTAACAGTACCAGGGAAATGTTTCTAACTGTGTCGGTTCCATTTGTTTCAAGCAGAATTCCAAACACTATAAGTATGAATGCCATCATCAGTTGTAAGGCATTAGTTCCAAAATCCTTTTTCTTCATGCAATCATAATAAACTGATTTATTGTTATATGCAAACATAAATGATAAAATTTGCTCATGAATTCAGTCATATATAATCCCTGGCATGGCTGCCATAAATACTCTGAGGGGTGCGTAAACTGCTATGTTTACCGCCGTGATGAGTCGATCGGCAAAGACGCAAGTATTGTTACCAGAACTTCATCCTTTAATGCTCTGAAGTCCAGAAACCGCAAGGGCGAATACAGGATTCCTTCAGGAACCCATGTTTTCTGCTGCATGACTTCTGACTTTTTCATTGAGGAGGCAGATGACTGGCGTGCGGAAGTATGGAAGATGATCAGGGAAAGAAGTGATCTGACCTTCACCATCATTACCAAGCGTCTGGTAAGGTTCATGGATTGCGTTCCTGAAGACTGGAATGATGGCTATGACAATGTATGCATCTGCTGCACTATGGAAAACCAGCGTCAGGCAGATTTCAGACTTCCATTGCTTTTAAGTTTGCCAATTAAGCACAAGGAGATCATATGTGAGCCATTGTTAGGGCCAATCGACTTTAAGGGAAGACTCGATGATTCAATTGAAGAAATAACCTGCGGTGGGGAAAGCGGGAACAGAGCCAGATTATGTGACTATGACTGGATATTGGACATCCGCAGACAATGCATTGAAAGTAATGTTTCATTTTACTTCAAGCAGACAGGAGCCAACTTCAAAAAAGGAAACACTGTTTATAAGATTGAACGCTATAATCAGATAAAACAGGCCAGAAAAGCCAACATCAATTATGTCAGACAGTTTAAAACAAAATCGTAGTATGTTAGAATATTTGGGCTGAAAGAGGTTATTTATGACAAAAGCTATCACATTTGAAGTAACACATGTATGTAAACAGACCGGAGCCAGAACAGGTTTACTGCACACTCCTCATGGAACAGTTGAAACACCGATGTTCATGCCGGTAGGAACAGCCGCAACGGTAAAGTTCATTTCCCCGGAAGAGCTGTACGACATGCATGCCGGTGTAGTACTGGCAAACACCTATCACTGCTGGTTAAGGCCTGGCGAAGATGTTGTGGCAGCTGCCGGCGGCTTACAGAAATTCATGCACCTTGACCGTCCGATGTTAACAGACTGTGGCGGTTTCCAGGTATTCTCATTGGCTGACAGAAGAAAGATCAAGGAAGAAGGCGTAACCTTCAAGAGTCATCTAGACGGTTCAACATTATTCCTTTCACCTGAAAAATCAATTGAGATCCAGAATAAGCTTGGAGCTGACATCATCATGAGTTTTGACGAATGTCCGCCATACCCGGCAACCAGAGAATACATGCAGGATAGCGTTGACCGTACCTTAAGATGGGCCGAAAGATGTGTAAAGACTCATTCAAGAGTTGGCGAACAGGGACTGTTCGGCATTGTTCAGGGTGGTGAATTTGAGGACATCAGAAGATACTGTGCCCGTGAATTAGTAAAAATGGATGCTTTTGAAGGATATGCCATTGGTGGAACCTCAGTAGGAGAAACCAAGGAAACAATGTATAAGATGATTGACTACTCCTTGGCTGAATTACCAAAGGAAAGCGTCAAGTATCTTATGGGTGTAGGAAGCTATGACTCCTTACTTGAAGGAATCATGCGTAACGTTGACATGTTTGACTGTGTATTGCCAACCAGAATTGCCAGACACGGTACATTAATGACTTCTCAGGGCCGTCTTACCATCAAGAAACAGGAATACGAGTATGACTTTGGTCCATTAGACCCAGAGTGTGACTGCTACACCTGTAAGAACTATTCCCGGGCCTACCTCAGACATCTGTTCAGATGTAATGAAGGCTTGGGCTCAAGATTACTGTCCATCCATAACCTGCGTTTCCTGATCAAGTTAATGGAAGATGCAAGACAGGCAATCAAGGAAGACAGATTCGGTGATTTCAAGGATGCCTTCTTCAAGAGACATAACCTTAACGCCATAGATTCAAGAGGTTTTTAATGAGAACAGAAGATTTTGATTTTGAACTGCCACAGCGCTTGATTGCTCAGACTCCTCTTAAGGACCGCAGCTCTTCAAGACTGTTGGTAGTAAATAGAAAAGAAAAGACATTTGAAGATCATCATTTCAATGAAATAATTGATTTTCTGCGTCCTGATGACATCATTGTCAGAAACAATACCAGAGTAATACCTGCCCGTCTGTTTGGCGTAAAGGAAGTAACGGGTGCTCACGTTGAGGTACTGTTACTAAGAGATACAGGAAATGACGTCTGGGAAACCCTGGTAGGTAACGCAAAGGTCGTCAAGCCTGGTACTGTCATTGATTTCGGTGACGGCATCCTAAAGGCTGAATTCGTTGAATATGGTGAAAACGGCGTCAGATATCTGAAGATGAAGTATGACGGAATCTTCATGGAAGTACTGGATAAATTAGGTGAAGTTCCATTACCGCCTTATATAAAGGAAAAGCTTTCTGACCCGGAAAGATATCAGACAGTCTATTCAAAGATTGAAGGCAGTGCCGCTGCTCCAACAGCTGGTCTGCACTTTACAAATGAGCTGATAAAGAAGATTGAGGAAAAAGGCTGTCAGTTTGTGGACATTACCTTACACATCGGTCTGGGTACATTCAGACCGGTACAGGTTGATGACATTAATGACCACCACATGCACTCAGAACACTATGAGATTTCAAAGGAAGCAGCCGAAATACTGACAAATGCCAGAAACAACGGTCAGAGAATCATCTGTGTTGGTACAACTTCAGTAAGAACACTTGAATCAGTCTGGCAGAAATATGGCTGTTACAAGGCTGTTACTGATGAAACAGACATCTTCATTTATCCAGGTTATGAATTCAAGGCCGTTGATGCCATGATCACTAATTTCCACTTGCCAAAATCAACTCTCATCATGATGATTTCAGCCTTTGGCGGTAAGGAGCTGATCTGGCAGGCCTACCATCACGCAATTGAGGAGGAATATCGCTTTTTCTCATTTGGCGACAGCATGTTTATCATATGAAAGAACAGAGTAAGAAATACTATTACAATCTGCAGTTAGAGGAAGTAGAAAAGATCAAGGCCTCTGGTAAGAGACCTGCTTTACTGATGCATACCTGCTGCGCAGTCTGTGCCTGTTATCCTATCGGCTATCTGGCAGAAGTATTTGATCTTACTCTTTTTTATTACAACGATAACATTTATCCGGAAAGTGAATATGAAAAAAGATATCAGGAGCTAAGACGCTACATTGATATCTACAATACTAATTCGGGCAAGAACGTTAAACTCATAAAGTGCCCTTATAACGGCAAGGAATACATGCAGAAGATGTTACCATATAAGGATTCCCCGGAAGGCGGGGAAAGATGCAGTGTCTGTTTTGACTTACGCATGGATACGAGCATGAAATACGCTGAAGACAATCACTATGATTACTTCACTACCGTCATGACCGTTTCAAGACAGAAGGACTCGAAGAAACTCAACCAGATAGGTGAGCATTTACAGGAAAAGTATCCTGGAGTAAAATACTTCTACTCTGACTTCAAGAAAAACGGCGGCCTGGAAAAAGGCGCCGAAATAGTTAAGCAATACGACATCTACCGTCAGAATTACTGCGGTTGCGTATACAGCTATAATGAAATGTTGCAGAGAGCCAAAGCCGATTATAAGCAGGCTTCTGAATAGACATCTTCAGGAATGCCGATATCACATACTATTATCTTTCCACAATATTCTGGTCCCTGGCCATTGACCATACCAGTTTTTATTTTGCCGAATGTTACGGTAACATCAGTTTTTAAGCCAATTCCCATGATCTGGCCATTATCACCATTCAAGCCGCTTGGTACATCTATGGCTACTTTCTTACTTGGATACTTATTCAGCTTTTCTATTACCTCAGCATAGCTTCCCTCAATGTTTCTCCTTAGCCCTATGCCAAATAAGCCATCAACACAAATGTCATGCTCAGGGATTTCGGTTTCATTGAAGTGAACAACACCATTCAATTCGTTAAGTGCAGAAAGCTGATGCTTGAATTCCCAGGTAGCCTTTTCAATATTACCAATCACTAATGTTTCCACTTCATAGCCCTTATTGATCAAAAGTCTGGCCACACAAAGCCCATCAGCCCCATTATTGCCGACTGAACTTATTACCAAAACCTTACCTTCATAATGTTCAGAAATGTATTCAGCGACAGCTCTTGAAGCATTCTCCATTAGCCATAATGAATCTATGCCTCTTTCTTCAATGGCAATGATATCGGCCTTTTTACTTTGGGAAGCTGTAAGATATTCAATCATAAAAAGGAGTAGGCTAACCTACTCTACTCCTTTCAAACTCTGAGTTTCTTCAATTTCCATGATCATGTCGACACGTCTCTGATGTCTGCCGCCTTCATATTCAGCGTTCAGCCATTCATCAACGATGTTCTTGGCTACTTCAATGCCGACAACTCTTGCCCCAAAGGCAATGATGTTGGCATTATTGTGCATCTTGGTTAATCTTGCACTGTATGGTTCAGAAACCACGGCTGCTCTGATGCCCTTTACCTTATTGGCAGCAAGTGAAATACCGATGCCTGTACCGCAGATGCAGATGCCGCAGTCAACTTCACCATTAACGATGGCCTTGGCTACCTTATAGCCGGCTACAGGATAGTCAAAACTTGCGGTTGAATCTGTTCCATAGTTAACGATTTCATATCCCTTATCTTCAAGATACTTCTTGATTTCATTCTTCATTTCTACTGCTGTATGGTCATTTCCAATTCCTATTTTCATTATTCTCCTCCTATTAACAGATACCCTTCGATGTAGAAATAACCAATTTCACTTTCATCAATTATTTCCATTGATAATTCCTGAACCAGGAAGGCTCTGTTTTCATCTATTTCTACCATAAGTATACTATCATTTATCGGGCTTTCTCCATATTTTCTATATATTTCCAGCATTCTGCCCTTCAGATCAACCTCATTTACATTAGTGCAGTCATATGAAACAGTATATATGGCTTTCTGATAGTTACTGATGTCAGCTTCGATCTGCTGCGGATAATAGGATACCCACTGATATTTGTGACTGCCACTTTCTGAAGTATTTCCTACCAGAGTATCATGATCAAGTTCCGTGATCATGACTACCTCATCAGACTTCTTCCCATCACTGTACTTGAGATAATCATAGCTTCCCAACAGTATTTCCCTGTCTTCTGCACTGACGGTTTCCTTATAGTGATATTGACCGTTTTCAATTAAACCGTATTTGTTTATGACTTCAAACATTCTGGCTTCCTGATTGCGATTCGGCAAGTCAATGAAATTAAGCGGGCCGATGCAGCTGACTAAGGCAATTACACAGCCGGCCACAAACATCCAGCCGTAATTCTTTCTGATGACACTGTTGATCACAAACATTACCGCAAATAGAATCAGTAACAATGATATGTATCTTAATGAGGTCAGGCCATAGGCACTGACTCTGATGTATATTGCGTAAAGCTGTACGGCTAGTATTGGAACCAATACAATGCCGCCATATCTGACAAACCACTTCTGAATTTTTCCCTCTTCATTAGTAAGATTAAGATAGAACAGGACATAGAACAAAAGAGCCAATGAGCCAAACCAGTTGAGTCTTCCTACCGGGAATTGCCAGGTTATTATGATCTTACCAATGTATATGTACAAGACACCGATAAGTAACAGATAGACACTGAAGCCAACCTTATTGAAGATGTTTCTGTAGGACTTGGAAACAATTATCCTTGTGTCCTTATCAGGAACATATGACAGTAACATTATCGCAAATGCCGCACCAGCTAAGTCAGTCAGACTTAATACAAGTTCCATCAGGTTGTCAAAGCTGTATACAAGGTAATAAAAGGCCAATACGCAGATTATTATGCCAACATAACCTACGGCAACTGTAAAGCCGCAATACAATCCTGACTGAACCAAAAAGCCAAATAACGGCTTATCACTGTTATCCTTATATAGAATTGCCAGTATTAGTGCGAATAAGGCCAGTATCAGGCCAAAACAGGCTATAACGACATAGTCCTCCATGTCCACAAAATGAAGCACCAGGAAGGATATTAACGCAACGATTACTGATGAAACATTGGCAATCAGTCTACTGATTCCCAAGTCTTTTTCCTGACAAAGTGTCAGTAACAAACCGGTCTCAGCCGATATAATGAAACTGATCAGTAATTCAGGATATATCTCATCTATTACGTTATGTATTAATAATATGTTTAATATTGCGACAGCCAGGATCATTATGACCGTTACCGGAAATCTCATGAAGGATTCTGTAAAGCTTCTGATCCTGTCTTCTATGTAGTTTCTTATTTTCATCGAGTCACCTCTGAATATTATTATATTCCTTTTCCTTCAACAGACACCATTTTGACAGTCAATAATATAATTTCACATATTACCGGAACAATTACCCTTTTTCCAGTAAAAAACCATGGCATGAGCCATGGCCTTAAACCATTTATTAAACTATTTACTTATTGGTTGAACCAAAACCGCCGGTTCTTTCTTCATTTGAATCATCATCAACTGTAATGCCATAGGGAATGAATATGCCCTGGGCAAAACGGTCACCCTGTTTTAATTCAAGAACCTTATCACTGTTATTGGTTACCTTTATGATGATGTGACCTTCATTGTCCGCATGATAATAATCAGAATCAATGATGCCTACGGTATTATCAAGTTGCAGCTTGTACTTGAAGCCTAATGAGCTTCTTGGAAATATCTGTAATACCCAGCCATCCGCTATCTCACTTCTGATTCCGGTAGGGATCTTATATGTTTCCCCTGGATTTATGGTCATTTCAAACGGCATGTGAAAATCATAGCCGGCAGAACCCTTCGTTGCCCTTTTCGGCAATTCGATTGAGTCATAAGCTGCATGGTCATTACACATCTGACTGAACTGTTCAAATGATACTTTTTCAAAGCGAGCAATCTTATTCATTTTTCATCACCAGTTCCATTGTAACATGAAACCCGGCTGTTTAGCCGGGTCATTATTATTTTTCAAATGGCTTTAAGTTCTGAACACAATCCTTTGGCAGGATTCTGGCTTCATTATTATCCAGGTCAATGAGGATGTACTTGTCATTACCCATGCCAAGTTCCTTCATGTAGCTTAACTGACGTAAGCCGTGACGTGATTCAATTCTTTCCTTCAGAGCGTGGTTTTCTTCAGCGCTCATGGCGTATACGATGTCTACACATGCCTGGTCAATGGCTAAAATGTCTGTAGAAGCCAAGATACCAACGTTAGGTGTAACAACTGGTGCTGCATCAACGCCTGCGCAGTCACAGTCAACTGACATGTTACGCATTACGTTAACGTAGGTAACATTCTTGCCAAAATAATCAATGGTAGCCTTTGTTGATTCGGCGATCTTTTCCATTAATTCTTCTTCATTTACGCCCCACATGTCTGCTTCGCCTTCATGTGAGTGAATCCACTTTTTACCGATTCTGCCGTCTGCACAGCCGATACCGATATTCTTATTGGAACCACCGAAACCGCCCATTGTATGGCCTTTAAAATGGGTCAGAACAACTAAGTTGTCATACTTGGTCATATGACTTCCGACTGACATGTTTTCAAACCATTTACCATCCTTTACAGGCAACAGTGTTGTGCCATCTTCATCGGTAATATCAACAGGGCAGAAATTCCAGCCGTTGATTTCGAGTGTCTTTCTATGACGGTCCGTAGTATAACGGTCACCCTTGTAGTAAGTATTGGTTTCAATTATTGTTGCGTCAGGAAGTTCTTCTTCGACAAATTCCTTGATCCATGCTGGTGGAATGATGTTTGGGCCATGTGGCTCACCTGTATGCAGCTTGATGGCTGTCTTACCGCATTCACAGATGTTTCCATCAACTTTTTCATATGCCTTCATTAATCCGGCAGGTGATAAATCTCTGGTAAAATATACGATTGATTCATTACCTTTTCTCTTTTCGAATGGGACATATACATTTCCGTTTTTTCCTGCTTTTACTTCAACCTCTGACATAAGAACCCTCCTTTTGTTTAGTAATTTAATTATATAATGAATAAAACGAGTTTAAAATAATTTGATACAATCCCACTAAAGTAGACACGAGAAAAAATTAAATCTCGCCAATCTATGAAAGGTGGGATTTTATCATGGGACGAAAGGCAAAGTATAGTGCTGAACAAAAAGTCCAGGCATGTGTAGATTATCTATCTGGCAGGAAATCTGTGAGCCAGATCGTCAGGGAACTTGGAATGGGAAAACAAGGGAATGCCAAAGTTTACGAATGGATAAACATGTACAAAAAGCATGGAAGCGAGATATTTGATGATAAGCCGCATAACAGGTCATATTCTAAAGAGTTCAAGGAGAAAGTGGTAAGAGAATACCTGGCAGGTCAAGGATCACTAAATTACCTCATGGCAAAATATGGTATTCCATCTATGGAAACAATAAGAAACTGGATTTCAATGTATAATAAACATATAGAGATGAAGGACTATGATCCAAAACCGGAGGTCTATATGGCAGAATCCAGAA
>JAFUCG010000075.1 GCA_017459795.1 Erysipelotrichaceae bacterium
TATACACCTTCTGGCGTAAGATACTGCCACTGTATTTACTGCCATACCTCTTATAAACCTTATCAAAGGCAGTTTTAAGATTATCGTTTTCCGTTTCTTCATCCTTTTTCAGATCCAGTTGAGCAATAATTGACTCAATGGTATGTTTCTCATAACCGGCACTGATAAGCTTAGTTCTTAATTGCTGCAACTGCTCACGGAAGGATTTTTTCTGTAAGCCCCGTAATAGCTGTTCAGCTTTCTGTACGCCTCTTTCTATCTCCCTGTCTTCGTTAACAGCCTGACTGTACGCATTGATGAGTTCATCTGAAAGGCCTCTTTTCTGAAGATCATAAGCAATCTTTCTCTTACCGGTAAGTTTCATCTGCATGTATTCAAACTGATTGAAAACAAGTCTGTCATCATCAATGAACCCCTGCTTCTTCAAATCCTCAACAATGTTATCAATCTGTTCGTTGGAAAGATTATCCAAAGTATCCAGGAACTCTCTTATTTCCTGCTCTGAAAGATCCTTATATGAGATCTTCTTAAAGCACTTATCATAGGCAAAACTGTAAGCATGAAGTTCCTTAAGTACATCGTAATCCTTTTGTTCAATGCCCTGACCAATACGGTAGCCCAGATCAAAGTAATTCATTGCCAGGCACTTGAAATCAGTCTCGCTTTCCTTATCCAATACTGTTACCTTGACATGATCACCGTTAACCATTACTTCCGAAATTACATATGGATAGCCATAATCAAGAATCGTATCAGTATAAACATGACTGGCTTCCCTGGCAAAATTACCAAGAGAATATTCATCAGCTGTCTTCTTGCAGGATTCAATCATCTTCTTAATTTCATCAGTGTTTCTGTTCATAAGCAATTTAACCTTTTCAGCCAGTTCTTCATCGTTTTGGAAATAATAACCGTTTTCGCCATCTTTTAAAACATCCTTAAGGGCCACGGTATCACATGCCAGTACCGGTATGCCAGCGGCCATGGCTTCAATGAAGGTCATTCCCTGAGTTTCTGACAAGGATGCCGAAATGAATACATCAGCTTCCCGGTAATACTTAACGATGTTATCATGAGGGATCTTACCGGCAAAGACAACATTTTCGGTTATGTTCAGCTTTACGCATTCATTAACCAGCTTATCCATGCCAGGCCCATCACCGACAACCAGCAGTCCCACTTTCATTTGCCTGGCAATCATTGTAGCTAAGCCTTTGAGAATGAAATCTATTCTTTTCTCTTCGGCAATTCTGCCAACATAAATCAGCATGAAGGTATCATCTGAAAAAGGTCTTTCAGCCACACTGTGGTCACTGGAAAAAAGTGAAAGATCAAGGCCTGTCGGTACAATGGAAATATGTGTCTTAACACCATATTCCTCCAAGCGCTTCTTGGTCTTTTCCGTTGGTGCGATTATTCCTTCAACAGAATCACACCAGTACTTACTGAGAGAAATGATGGCCTTTCTGGTTATCTTTTCACCAGTCTTAGTGTTATATGGATTAACATAATGGGTATAGTCTTCATAGAAAGTATGATAAGTCGCAACAATAGGAATGTTCAGCTTCTTAGCCACGCTTTTGGCAAACAAGCCAACCCCAAATTCCGTGTGGACGTGAATGATATCCAGGTTCAGGCTTTCAATTAACTTCATGGCTTTATAGTGCCATGGTGATGTCAAGGTATATCCATACAGATACTTGATCTGAATGCCTGGAAGTCTGATGACATGATCATCAACATCAATTTTGTCGAAGACAGGTTTAGGACAGATAACATATACTTCATGACCATCGCTTTGCAAGGCATGACGAAGAGTGTCAACTGATGAAACTACACCGTTGACATCCGGCAAATATGTATCTGTGAATAAACCAACGATCATCTGATTACTTCCAATCTATTAATTCTTCACCTTTTACAAGGTATCCCTTTTTTGCAATGTCTCTTAATGGCTGATCACTGTAAGAGTCACTGTAAAACTCATCGACTTCATTTACATCATAACCTGCTTCAACAAATCTTCTGACCTTTTCCTTATCATGACAGTTAAGGCCGACAATCTTACTTTCCTTAATTGATACAGGAGTGCCCAGACATCTGGCAACATTCAGTCTGTCACAAGCTACCTTGACCAAGAACTCAGGAGAAGCAGTAATGACCACATCACTGTCCTGGTGTCTTTCTTTATACCAGCTGTGCATGTTGTCAATGTGCTTATCCCAGAACTTTTCAATTTCCTGATCAATGTTTTTAACACCTTTCAGATAACAGTAAAAATTAGACTTCATTGAAGTCTTATCAATAAGCTTAAGAAAATATTTAATGAAACCAAGGCACTGTTTTGGCAAGAATCTTAATAGTAACGGCTGTTTTTTCAATAAGTGAAAATAGAAGTCAACTTCTGAATCCTTACGGTAAATAGTGCGGTCAAAATCGTAAACATTCATTAATATCACCAAATATATTTTAAGGTATACCAGCCTGGATTGGCAAATCATATATCACATTATTTCACATCATGCTTTTATAATTTAACGAGACATATTTCGTATTATATACTTGCAAATCAGGAAATGATTTGTGAGATATAATTCTCCTTTCTATTATAAAATTTATCCCCCCTTAACAAAAATAAAGAAGTCCGCCTAACTTCTTTATTTTTTGTTATTTAGTTCACATTATTTCACATAAGTCCAATATAATTTACAGAAAAAGAATTGTTAATATATAATTGCAAATCAGATAAGGATTTGTGAGAGAAAAATTTCTCCTTTCTATTTTTATTTATATCCCTGAACATAAAGAAGGAACTGTGAAGTTCCTTCTTTATTTGTTTAATCTATTGCCCTTCTCCAATACAAGCTTGTGATAACAGCTCCAGCACATGCTTTCATAACTTTCATTGCCGCCTAACTGGATCTGTTCACCAGTAGTCTGAATGTAGCCATTGCCGTCAAATCTGGCATTAACTGTTGCCTTGGCCCCGCACTTGCAGATGGACTTGATTTCCGTAATACTGTCTGCCAGTTCAAATAAGCGCTGTGAGCCCGGGAATAAATGCGTCAGGAAGTCTGAACGTAACCCAAAGCACAATACCGGAATGTTGTAGTCTGATACGATAAGTCTCAGATCATCGACCTGCTCTGGAGTCAAAAACTGACTTTCATCACATATTATTACATCTATCTCATTAAGCGGGCAGATATCGATTATTCTGTCCTCTTTCTTAATTACAGTTGCATTTGCCTGTAAGCCGATCCTGCTTCTTAAAACCGTTTCACCATCTCTTGTATCAATGGCCGGTTTGATCAGCCAGACCTTTTTCCCCTTTTCTTCATAGTTAAACTTCGTCATTAAGGCATTAGCTGTCTTAGAAGAGCCCATTGCTCCGAATTTGAAATATAATTTTGCCATATTTATCACCTATTACCATTATAGAACACGACAGTTGTTTTGATAATAAAAAGCTCAGATATCGCTATCTGAACTTTTCTGAATTTGATTATTCGCCTACGGCCAGTTTCTTACGGATTCTGGTTGAGAAGTATTCAAGAACGAGTACTAATACAACCAAGCCTAATAACATGGCACCAACTTCACCCCAGGCCTGCTTACCAATTGAGAAGATCAGTGAAGCACCGATACCACCGGCACCAACAACACCTAAGATTGAAGCGTTCTTAACATTGATATCCAGACGATAGATAACAATGGAAACGATATTTGAACTTAACTGAGGAATCATGCCATATCTGATCTTTTCGAATGGTGAGCATCCTGAAGCATCAAGAGCTTCAACGATGCCAGGATTCATGTCTTCAATAGCTTCGATCAACAATTTTGCCAGCATGCCAATTGAGCTGACAGCCATCGTGAGTACACCGGCAAAGGCACCTAATGAAGTAACACGTACGAACATGATGCCATACATGAAGGCCGGGAATGCTCTGATGATTGAAATAATCGTCAGACAGATGTAATTGACCCACTTAGGAGCAATGTTACGGCTGGCTAAGAATGCTAATGGAAGTGCCAGTACGATACCGATGATCGTACCTAAGAATGCAATTGCCAATGTTTCCATTAACATGTACAGTAAGCCAGATGAATCAAGTCTGGTGATCAAATCAATTGATGGATTAACAAGACCCTTCAAAGCTGCAACGGCAATTTTTAGACCCTTCTGGTTAATGCTTGAAAAGTCCAATGTATAATTACTTAACAGATAAATGATTGCGACACCGGCTATCTCGATCAGATAACGTGGTACTAATGACGGGAATTTCTTAAGCTGACTTTCAACTGTATATTCTTTTGTTGTCATCCTTGTACCAGCTTCTTTCTAATTTCACGAGATATGGTCTCGATTACTACTACGGTTACAACTAAGACAAACAGCATCAGACCGGTATTGGCATATGCTCTCCATCTTAACTGAGTGTTGATCTGAACACCGATACCACCGGCACCGACATAACCTAAGATGGCGGCACTTCTGACGTTAGTTTCAAAACAGTACAGAACTGTACTCCAGAAATAACCTCTTACCTGTGGGTAAGCAGCATTGATCATACACTTGATTCTGGATGCACCTGTAGATTCCATGGCCTCATATGGACCCATGTCAATGGTTTCAATCTGTTCATATAACATCTTTACGCAGATGGTATAAGTGAAGATAGCGATTGAAATCGTACCAGCCAAAGTACCGGTACCAATGACAAGTGAAATCAATGATGCATAGATCATTGTTGGCAAGGTTCTCAGAACGCTTAATAAGCCTCTGTGAATTGCCATGTAATACTTATTGAACTTAAAGTTGTTTGAAAGGTAAAAGCTTACAGGTAATGCCAGTAAACAACCAAATGCCGTACCTAACAATGACATGACGATAGTATCGATCATTGGCTTCTGAACATCTTTCCAGAATGACCAGTTAGGTGGGAACATCTGCTTTAACATTACGAAGAACTGATTACCTCTCTGAGACAGAACAGATAACTTAACACCGCAGATCTTGGCACTTAATAATGATAATACGATAACAATGATCGTAATGTAAGGAGTCCAGTTGAACTTCTCCTTGACTACCTTGCCATTACTTAATGTATATTCTCTAGGATAGAATATGTGCAGAATATCA
Source organism: Erysipelotrichaceae bacterium (assembly GCA_017459795.1). Classification (GTDB taxonomy): domain Bacteria; phylum Bacillota_I; class Bacilli_A; order Erysipelotrichales; family Erysipelotrichaceae; genus RUG521. The sequence continues at coordinate 5,147 of JAFUCG010000075.1, forward strand.
TCTAACATTATTTCTTACCCTTCATCATATCATCATCATTTAATTCACGGCCGTAGATCTGTTTCAGGATATCATTGGTAACCTTGTCTGTAGGTCCGTCAAATACGACCTTACCAGCCTGGATACCGATTACTCTGTCTGCATATTGTAACGCCAAGTCAACATGGTGAATGTTGATAATAACGGTAATATTCATATCTCTGTTGATTCTCTGGAAGTCGCTCATAACAACATCGGCCATAACCGGGTCCAATGCTGCTACAGGTTCATCGGCGAGAATGATCTCTGGATTCTGAGCAAGTGTTCTGGCTAAGGCAACACGCTGCTGCTGGCCACCTGATAACTGGTCAGCTCTAATGTAAGCCTTGTCCAAAATGCCTACCTTATCCAATGCTTCCAAAGCTGCAACCTTATCTTCCTTTGAATATAAACCGAATAAAGTTCTGAAGAAAGACATGTCGGCAACTCTGGCAACTAATACGTTATTAATAACGCTGGTTCTGGAAACCAGGTTGAACTGCTGGAATACCATACCGATTTTTCTTCTGAATTTACGAAGGTCTTTTCCCTGAAGTTTGGAAACATCTGTGCCATTGACACTTACAGTGCCACTGGTTACTTCAATCATTTTATTGACTGTTCTGATTAATGTTGATTTACCAGCACCTGATAAACCAATTACAGCAACGAATTCTCCCTGCTGAATTTCAAGATTAACGTCGTCTAAGGCCTTGACACCATTGGCGTAAACCTTATCGACATGATCGAACTTAATCATATCGGTTCCTCCTAGTATTAAATTCATTAAAAAGAGATGCATGTAGAAACACTGCATGCATCTCTTAAATTTAGAGTAAATTATTCAGCAAATAATGCATTAGCAGCTCTTGTAGAGTCGTAGTCAGAATCCTGACCAACCTGGTAACCCTTGTGGCTGTATGGTGCAACACATGCTAAACCTTCTTCAGTTGAAGCGATTTCGATGAAAGATTCCTGTAATGCTGTGCAGAATTCTGGAGTCATCTTTGGATCAACTTCCTGAGAAGCTACTGAAATTGTGTCGTTCATGATGTAATCAGAAACGGCGATAACCTTAATAACATCCCAAACGTTGCTGTATGTGCCAGCCTTGATTTCATCAGCGTATGCAGCTTCGAAGTTTTCTGTTGAAGCAGCATCCTTACGAACGTCAGCATAACCTACAGTGATGTCAACCTGACCTGTTAATAAGTCACGCATCATGTTAGCATATGAACCATCAGGAATAACGTTGTCTAAGTTAGCGATAGTAACCTTGCTCTTGCCAGCGCCTTCGCCGAATGTATTGTTCAGCCATACTGATGGATATACATAACCAGCAGATGATGTTGTTGAACATACATACCACTTAGCACTGTTTACATCGTCCCAAGTTAATGTGCCAGCCTGAGCCTTAGCATATAAGTCAGCACCCTTTTCTGTAGCGATGTTAACATAAACTAATGAAGCATAACCTGTAGCCATGCCTGTAGCATCCTGAGTCTTGCCAGCATTCCATGGAGCAATGCCGTCCTTTGGATCAATAACGTTTCCATCTTCACCAGCAACACCGAAACGTAAAGCTTCTAATAAGAGCTTAACGCCATCTGGCTGGTATAAAACGTAAGTAGATGCAGGAATTAAACCGATATCGATACTTCCGGCGATCATACCTTCGCCTACTGCAGAGTAGTCAGTACCTACTGAAATGTCAACAGCGTTAACTGTATAACCCTTTTCTAATAACTTTGCCTTTAATAATTCCTTTAAAGGTTCTGCAGCAGATAAAATAACATCAGCATCCTTTGATGGAACGAATGCGATGGTCAGCTTATCAATTGTTTTGTCATCACCGGTCTCCTGCTTGCCGCAACCAACGAATGAGAAAACCATTAATACGCTTAATAATACAACTAATAATTTTTTCATAAGTGTCTCCCTTCTTATGCCCTATATTGTAGTCTCAAAGTAAAATAATGTCTAGTAAATTCGAACTAATGTTATAATGATTTAGAGGTGTTAAATATGGACCAGAGAACCAAGTCAGTGTTGTTAGTTATTTTATTATTAATTATATTAATTTCTCTTTACACAATGATAAAATTCCGCTCATTAAGGAAGAATTTCATTGACGATCCAACCAACAAAAAAGCTGAGAAATTAA
>JAFUCG010000076.1 GCA_017459795.1 Erysipelotrichaceae bacterium
GCACCAAAGTATTCAGTAGCAGAGTTTATGGGGTATCTGAAGAGTAAGAGCACACTGATGATATTTGAAAGACATGCAAATATGAAATACAAATTTGGAAACAGAAAGTTTTGGGCAAGAGGATATTTTGTAGATACAGTTCTGTCGTTAAATATGTTAATTTTCTAACAAATGAAGGTATAAACAATATATTTTATGATTCATGAGTATATAATTTAATTAGATACTAATTAACACATAATAATAAAAAGGAGGATTTTATGGAAACCAGACCGTATGTCCCATGGGAAATGATGGGCAATTTCATGATTGACGTATTCAAGGCATATGGTGTGCCTGAAGAGGATGCCAAAGTTTGTGCTGATGTCTTATTGGAAAGTGACAGAAGAGGCATTGAATCACATGGCAGTAACCGTTTTAAACCTATCTACATTGACCGAATCATAAACGGTACCTTATTACCAAAAACAGAAATAGAAATAATCAAGGAAACACCGACAACCGTAGTAATGGATGCTCATGATGGCATGGGCATGGTAGCTTCTAAGAAGATGATGGAAATGTTAATAGAGAAGGCCAAGAAGTGTGGCATGGCTGGTGGAGCTATCAAGAACTCTACCCACTATGGCATTGCCGGATATTGGACTGACATGGCTGCCAATGAAGGCTTGATTGGGGTTACAGGTACAAATGCTAGACCATCCATTGCTCCTACATTCGGTGTAGAAAACATGTTAGGTACTAACCCGTTAACATTCTCCATGCCAACTGATGAAGACTTCAACTTCTGTCTTGACTGTGCTACTTCTATTGTCCAAAGAGGAAGAATAGAATATTATGCCCGTTCAGGTAAAGATACACCTGCCGGTATGGTTGTTACTCATGAAGGTAAGCCAATTACAGATTCCAAGGAAATACTAAAGATGTTGACTAAGGGAACAGCTGCCTTAACACCATTGGGCGGTGGCCCGGGTGATGAAATGGCTGGTTATAAGGGCTATGGTTACGCAACTGTTGTTGAAATCTTATCCAGTGCCTTGGCTGGCGGTGAATTCATGAAGTCATTAAGCGGGGTAAGTCCGGAAGGAAAAACTCAGATGTTCAATCTTGGCCATTTCTTCTTCGTAGTTGATCCAGAAGCTTTCATGGGTCTTGAAACATTTAAGAAGACCGCCGGTGAGATCTGCCGCGCGTTAAGAGCATCTACCAAGGCTCCTGGCTATGACAGGATCTATACAGCCGGTGAAAAGGAATATCTGGTATGGCAGGAAAGAAAAGACAAGGGTGTTCCAGTAGGTGAAGCAGTCCAGAAGGAAATGATTGCCTTAAGAGATAAGTTGAATCTGCCATATGTCTTCCCATTAGAGGAGAACTAAGATGGATGTAATGAAAAAGTCTCTTGAACTGCATGAAAAATGGCAGGGCAAGATTGAAGTTGTTTCCAGAGTACCGGTAAATTCTAAGGAAGATCTTACCATGGCTTATACTCCTGGTGTTGCTCAACCGTGCCTGGAAATAGAAAAAGACATTGATAAGAGTTACGAGTTAACCAGAAGACATAATCTGTGTGCAGTTATTACTGACGGTACGGCTGTATTAGGTTTAGGTGACATTGGACCTGAAGCTGGCATGCCGGTAATGGAAGGTAAGTGTGTATTATTCAAGTCCTTTGGTGATGTTGATGCCTTTCCAATCTGCATTAAGTCAAAAGACGTAGACGAAATAGTTAATACAGTATATCTGATATCAGGTTCTTTCGGCGGGGTAAATCTGGAAGACATTTCTTCACCACGCTGTTTTGAAATTGAAAGAAAACTTAAGGAAAAGTGCGATATTCCTATTTTCCATGATGACCAGCATGGTACTGCCATCATAACCTTAGCCGCCTTAACAAACGCCTTAAAGGTTGTTGGTAAGAAAAAGGAAGAGGTAAGAATCGTTACTTCCGGGGCAGGAGCAGCCGCAATTTCAATTGTTAAGCTATTACTATCTGCCGGTTATAAAAACATCATCATGACTGACAGAACCGGTGCCATTTATGAGGGTAGGGATAACCTGAACTGGATCAAGAAAGAAATGGCAATGGTTACTAACAGAAATAAGAAAACAGGTAAGCTATGCGATGTCATTAAGGGAGCTGACGTATTCATTGGGGTATCAGCACCTAATACCTTAAATGGTGATATGGTGAGATTGATGAATAGAGATCCAATTGTCTTTGCCTGTGCAAATCCAATGCCTGAGATATCACCTGAAGAAGCCAAGGCTGCAGGCGCAAAGGTAGTAGCTACCGGCAGAAGTGATTATCCAAACCAGGTAAATAATGTCCTGGCCTTCCCGGGAGTATTCAGAGGCACATTTGATGTCAGAGCCAGTGACATAAATGAAGAAATGAAAATGGCCGCTGCCCAAGCCATATCTTCATTAGTAAGTGATGAAGAATTGAATGAGGATTACATTTTGCCTAAGGCCTTTGATCCTAGAGTTGGCACGACAGTTGCCAAGGCAGTAGCTGAAGCTGCCCGTAAGAGTGGCGTAGCCAGAATCTAAACAGTACAAATGCATTATTGTTGAAGCCGGATTTATCATGATCCGGCTTTTCATGTGCAATAATAGTTAATCCATAATAGTATATACATAAAAACAAACAAATATTCTAAATGTATATATTTACTATTGACCGTGAAGCTCCTCAGCAATAAAATAATAGTAGTGGTATGAGGAGGAAAACAGTAATGGCTAAAGAAGAATTAAGAAAAACGAATATTGAGATCAAGCCAAAGTTAAAGTGTGAAAAACCAGTTAAGGAACAGCTGGAAATAATGGAATTATATACCGAAACATATAAGGCAAATTTGGATAAGCCAAAAGAAATCAGAGAAATTGAATGTCTGAAGGTCATCTATCCTAGAATGTTAAGAACGATAATGCCTGAAGATTTACTGGCTGGCAGATTAGACTATTTACAAATCGGTTTTGGCTGTGTTACTTCAGTTGGTGGGGTAGGCCATTACTGTCATTTCTATAACTTACAGAAATTCATTGATGAATTAGATGATCCTGCCATGATTGAAAGAGCTCAGAATCTCTTTGAGTACTGGAAAGATCATGACGTAGCCAGAAAATATGTAAAGAACTATTCCGATGGTGTCATAAACATTGCCGGTAATGATGAACATACCTTTGATGGACCGATATTAACAGTTGCCCGTTTAAGCGGCATGATGCTTGATTATAACAAGTTAATGGAAAAGGGCATAAGAGGCTTAAGAGAAGAAATAATCTTCCGTAAGGATAACTATGATAACTTGTTCTATGATTCCTGTTTACAGGCCTTAGACTTATTTACAGCCTGTGCTGATTACTTGTGTGAAGAAGCTAAGGAAGACTTGAAGAAAGCTGACAGTAAGAGAGCTAAGGAATTAAACAGAATCATTGAAAGCTTACAGGTAATCAGAACAGAAAAACCAACTAACTTCCATCAGGCTTTACAGGCTGTATGGCTGTATGCCTTAATGGCAGGCTGTATCAACTATGGCAGATTAGATGATGTAGTTGGTGAATTCTTACAGAATGATCTGGATAACGGTGTCATTACCTATGAAGAGGCTCATGACATAGTCAAGTCATTATGGACCATGATTGAAAATAAGCGTACAACAGTTAACGGCAGAGTAATCGTTGGCGGCAGAGGCAGAAAGAATCCTAAGGCCGCAGATACATTTGCCAGAATCTGTCTGGATGTCTGTGATGAATGCCGTTACGTAGAACCGCAGTTTACCTTGAGAATATATGAGGATACCCCGGAAGACATCTGGAATAAGGCTGTTGTCTGCCTTTCTCATGGGGCTACTTTTCCAACACTGTATAATGATGCAGTAACAGTTCCTGGTTTAATGAACTGTATGAGAGTTACGGAAAAGGAAGCTGAACAGTATGCGATGTTTGGCTGTGGGGAAATGAACCTGGTTGGCATGACTGTTGGTACACCTAACTCCAATATTAATGAAACAAAGGTATTAACAATTCTTTTAAATGAAGGCGTAGACCCTTGGGATAACGTCTATAAGGCCGGTCCGTTAACCTTAAAGAAACTGGAAGAATATAAGGACTTTGAAGAGTTCTATGCAGAATATGAAAGATTACATTACTTCTATGCCAATATCTGCGGTAAGGCTCAGCAGAATTCATATAAGCAGCAGTCAGAAGAAGTTTCATACCTCTTTGTCAGCATGCTCATGAATGACTGTATTGCCCGTGGCAAGGCCTTATTGGATGGCGGTGTCAGATACAGAGGAGGTTGTTGCGAGACATATGGTAACATCAACTGTTCTGACGGCATCTACGCCATTAAGAAGTTAGTATTTGATGATAAGAAATATACCTTAAGAGAAATCAACAATGCTTGTATTAATAACTTTGAAGGATATGAACAGATCCAAAAGGACATGAAGGACTGTAACAAGTACGGTAATGACCAGGATGATGTTGATGAAATCGCCTGCCGTGTTTATAACACCGTTTCCAGAAGCATCAGAGATGCCGGCATCAGACATGGCTTACATTACTATGGCATCGTAATCATTAACAACCAGACCAATACGGACTGGGGTTTAAGAACAGCTGCTTCACCAGATGGCCGAACCAGAGCAATGTTCATGAATCCTTCCAATAACCCACAGGGTGGAGCTGATAAGAGCGGTCCAACGGCGATGTTAAATTCATTGACCAAGTTTGACGCCAGATATCAGGTTGGCCAGGTTCAGAACATTAAGTTCCAGACCAACTTCTTCAAGGATAATCTGGAAAAGATCAAGTTATTATTCAAGGCCTACTTTAAGAAGGGCGGCTGTCAGTTAATGGTAACTGTCATTGATAAGCATGCTTTGGAAGATGCCATGGTACATCCGGAAAAGTATCCGAACATGATCGTCAGAGTATCCGGCTTCTCAGCTGTATTCATTAACCTGGATAAGGAAGTACAGAAGGAACTCGTTACCAGAACGCTGTACGAAGGCATATAAGAAGATTTAAGAAAAGACAGTCAGTAAATATGCTGACTGTCATTTATGCGTCATAAACGAATTGTGAGGGGAATAAAATGGAATTTAAGGCGTTTGCGTTTGACATAGATGGAACATTGACCATACCTGCGACCAGAGAATATGTAAAAAGTGCCGTAGAAGCCATAAGACAGTTACAGGCTAAGGGCAAGAAGGTATTGATAACTACTGGCAGACCTCTGTTTGCGGTAACGGAAACAAAGGAAAATGGTATCTATCCTGATTATTATGCCTGTGCAAATGCGCATCTTTTAACCGATGGTGACTGTAACATCATCTTTTCCAAGAAGATCGATAAGGATGTATTTGATGATGTTAACAAATACTGCACTGAAAAAAACATCGGTCTGTTCTGGAAGTTTGAAGAAGGTGTATTTGCCTATGTCGTAACCGATGCCTTATTAAGCTTTTTCTTAAGAGCTCCTAACAATTCCCTGACTCCTCATCCTGATAAGGATGCCTTACCTAATTCAGGCACCATTACCTGCGAACTGGAAGTAAAGAACCAGTTCATGGAAGTATTTGGCGACAGGGTAGAATGTGTAAGAGGAGAACCGGACATCTATGACATTAATGCCAAGGGCTACAGTAAGAAGACCGGTTTAGGAATATTACTGGACATGATAAATGTGAAGCCTGAAGAGTGCATGGCCTTTGGTGATAATGAGAATGATGTGGAAATGCTGGAATATGTAGGTGTTGGGGTATGCATGGGCGACGGTACTGAAGAGTGCAAGCAGCACGCTGATTACGTAACATCAGCTACTTATGACGACGGTATTTTAAAGGCTTTACAGCATTTTAACATTTTATAAATACAATTTATCCAGGTGCATATGTATAATAATTAATGTATAATAAACATATACATATGTAATATTTTGTAACCTTTGACAGGTATACATACTGGAGGTGCTATATGAACAAGATCCCGAAATATGTTGAAATCATTAATTACTATGAAGAGAACATCCGTAATGGCAATTTAAAGCCTGGCGATAAGATCGACAAGGAAATTGCCATCTGTAAGACATTCAATGCCAGCCGCATGACGGTCAATAAGGCCATGACATTCTTAAGTCAGAATGGCTACATTTACCGTATTTCCGGTTATGGCTCTTTCGTTACGGATGACTATCTTAACCGTGTCGCAGCACGCAGTAAGCATCCTTCCGGCATTACTGACATGATCGAAAAAGGCGGCATGAAGGCCGGCACGGAATTACTGGAATATGGCATCGTAAAGGGCAAGAAGAACCCTAAGGTAGCCAAGATGCTGGAAATCGGTGAAGATGATTACATGCATTATTTCAAGAGATTAAGAACAGGTGATGGCGAACCTATCGTTATCTCTTACTCTTACATTGTTTACGACATGTTACCGGACTTTGACGTCAAGTGTCTGGACGGTTCATTTAACTATTACATGGATAAGGTAAAACATATTAAGAGAACCTATGGCAGCTCTCAAGCCAGTGCTGTTTTACCTGATGATGAACAGAAGATCCTGTTTAAGAACAGAAACATTGCCTTGCTAAAGCAGGAACTGTTCTGGTATGTTGACGGCAGACCGTTTGAAGTAACCTATCACTATTTTGCCGGTGATAAGTTTGCGGTAAGCGAAGAAGTCAACCTGGTTGATGATAACGGCAAGGCTGATTATCAGGTCGTTACCAAGGTTGAAAGAGTATTCAACAGCGAGCAGGAGCAATAGTTTTCCAAGCAGTCAGCAGTTTTATCTTATTCATCAAATATGAAGTTAAGATCATATGATCTGAACATAGATTGACAGAGTCTTTAATCTGTCTAGAAAGATAACAGAGGATTATTATGCGTTTATTAACTCAGGGCGATGATTATGGCTTTACCAGAGCCGTAACAGATGGAATTGTTGACTCAATTGATTTTGGTTTCTTAAGAAATACCGGCATATTTACCAATATGCCATCTGCAGAATACGCAGTAACTTTCATGAAGGACAGACCACACGCCTGTTTTGGCATTGACTTTAACATTGTGGCAGGTAAGCCATTGTCAGATCCTGCAACAGTAAAACATTTGGTTGATGGAAATGGCTGGTTCATTAAGAGCGGTGCCGCTTTAAAGAACCCGTTATATGCAACAGAAGAGGGCAGAAGACAGTTATATCCATACGATGAAGTATACAGAGAACTAAGAGCTCAGTATGACCGCTTTGTTGAATTGACCGGTAAGAAGCCTGGCTTCCTGCATGCTCATTCATTGCAGCATGAACATTATGAAGAGGCTATATTACAGATTTCAAAGGAAGAAGGAATTCCTTATTGTGTGAGATTACTTGATGAACTCAATTTCAAGCGTA
>JAFUCG010000002.1 GCA_017459795.1 Erysipelotrichaceae bacterium
TTAACACCTAGAATTTTTACAGAAAGCTTATTTGATGATTTATTTGATGACTACCCATTCAGAAGTCTGGAAAATGTAGACAGAAAGTTATACGGTAAGCATGCCGGAAAAGAAATGCTGACAGATGTAAAGGAACATGAAGATCACTATGAAGTAGAAATAGATTTGCCAGGTTTCAAGAAGGAAGAAATTACCATTGAACTTAATGAAGGTTACTTGACAATAACCGCTTCCAAGGGATTGGATGAAGATGAAAAGAGCAAGCAGGGCAAGATCGTCCGTCAGGAAAGATATGCCGGCGTAATGCAGAGATCCTACTATGTAGGTGAACAGATGACAACTGAGGACATTAAGGCTAAATATGAGGACGGTGTTCTGAAGTTGGAAATCCCAAAGAAGGAAGAAAAGAAATTGCCAGAAAAACATACCATCATGATTGAAGGTTAACAGAAATCCCCTGCGGGGGATTTTTTGTTATACTAATAATATAAAGAACGGAGACCATAATATGATTTACAACGATTTCAGAGGTGACAGACTATCCAGACTGGGTTTCGGCTGCATGAGATTTGTTAATGATCCGCAGACCGGCGAAATAGATCAGAAGAAGGTTAACGACATGTTTGATCTGGCCATCAGCAGAGGGGTTAATTACTTTGATACTGCCTATCCTTACTTAGGCGGCAAGAGTGAACTGGCCATGGCTGAGGCATTAAGGAAGTATCCGCGTGACAGCTATTATCTGGCTGATAAGTTCCCGGGACATTCCTTGCCAGGACCTGTTGATAACATTGCTCTGTTTAACATTTCCCTGCAGAAATGTAATACGGATTATTTTGATTATTATCTGCTCCATAACATAACGGAATGGTCAGTAAAGATCTATGAAAGTGAAGAATACCATATCATAGATGACATTGTAAAAATGAAGAATGAAGGTAAGATCAGACATCTTGGTTTTTCATTCCATGGTGGACCTGAACTGTTGGAAGAGTTCCTCAACAGACATGAAGGAGTCTTTGAATTTGCTCAGATTCAGTGTAACTATCTGGACTGGAGCTTACAGAACGCCAGAAAAAAATATGAGATCATTACCGAACATGGCTTAGGAGTCTGGGTAATGGAACCTTGCCGTGGCGGTAAGCTGGCTGTTTTAAATGAGAAAAATACTGCTAAATTAAGGGAGCTTGATGAAAAGGCATCAGCCGCATCATTCGCTTTCCGTTTTGTTCAGGGGCTTGAAAATGTAAAGATGATCTTATCAGGCATGAATGAAGTATTCCAGGTAGAAGATAATCTGAATACATTTGAAAGCTATAAGCCTTTAACTGAAAAGGAAAGAGAGGTTCTCTTGGAAATGGCTGAAGGAATGAAAAAAGGCGTTCCATGTACTGCCTGCAGATATTGTTGCGCCGGCTGTCCGATGGGCTTGAACATCCCATATCTGTTGGAATGTTACAACGATTACAAGTTCGCAGAGAGTGTTTCAGCTTCAGTCAGAATTGACGGGTTGGATGAAGATAAGAAGCCTGCCAACTGTATTCAGTGCGGTCAGTGTGCACATGCCTGTCCGCAGGGCATTGACGTCCCAACTGTTTTAAGTGAGTTAGCTGAAATGTATGCCAATGGGCCTAAATGGGCAGACATGGCCAAAGGGCGTCAGGAATCAATCAGAAAAGATCTTAACATAAAATAAAACCACCCGCGGGTGGTTTTAAAATCTGATTGAGAAATCATTGTATTCTTCAATTGTGGCCGGTATGTCAGGGTGTTCCCTTGCCCATAACTGGCGGTACTTTATGATTAAGTCTCTCTTACGGTACATTAACTGACTGTCTGAGTTACCATACATTTTAGCCAAAGTTTTATTATCCGGTAACTTACTGTAGAACAGGTCATCCTTTTCCTTTAGGTTATCGAGGATTTCCTTAGCTGTTAAATTAAGATAGTCAGTGTTATTCTTTAATACCATTGTAAGAATGCGGTTTTCTTCCTGCGGGAAGTCATTTTCTTCAAGCCACATTGCTTCAGTTTTAACCGGTATCTTTGTAAAGTTGTCTTTGATGACCTCAGGTAATGAGAGATAGTCATTCATATCAATTCTCTTATTTTCCAGTCTGAAACCTCTGCCCTTACTGTGCGGCAGGAAAATGAAGGATCTCTGGATGTCCAGGGTATTAAGGAAGTGATATAATTCCTCAGCCTGATCCAGGTTATCCTTGAATAATGGCATGCTTATTTCTACCGGGACAAACAGTCTGTTACAGGTTCTTATTATGTCCACAAGGTAGTCAAAGTCGCCTTTGCGTCCGGCAAATCTGTCATGGAATTCCCTGGTACCATAGAATGTCAGATCAACAAGCTTAATGCCATTGTCCTTAAGGTTGTAGATGAATTCTCCTAAGGAAGCCAGATTACGGAACCTTAATCCATTCAGCTGCAGGAAGTCAGCTGATGAATAGTTGAATTCACGGCATAACTTAAGATAGTCATTTAAGTATGGCGTATCCATGCAATAGCCGATGTAATAATTGAAGTTGATGTTAAGCTCATTCATCTCGGTCTGGATCCTTCTGATGAATTCTTCTGTTTTATGGTAGTCTTCAGTATTTACATCATTATTGCATGACAAAAGGCAGTAACGGCAGTAGTTACTGCATGGTACCATCAGATTTTCAATTGCGATTGAGTGTAACTTCATAATTCAATTATAATGTTTCTCATTTTTGTTTTCTAGACTATAATGGTGGTATGAACATAGGTGTATTTGATTCCGGCATAGGTGGCCTGACAGTATTGGAAGAATTAGTAAAGGAATTACCGCAGTGTAATTTCATTTTCTATGGTGATCAGAAAAATAACCCATATGGTGAAAAAAGTGATGAGGAATTATTGAAAATCACTTCGGAGATAGTTGATTATCTGAATGAAAAAGACTGTAAGGTAATCGTAATAGCCTGTAATACCGCAACGACCAGATGCCGTAACAGATTAATTGAAAAATACCCTGACAATATCTTCATCGGTACTGTCCCGGCTGTTAAGGTTGCCTGTGACAATAACTATAAGAATACTCTGGTGCTCGCTACACCCGCTACAATCGAATCTGAGAGGCTTCATCAGATTGTTGACGAGAATATAAGGGAAGACCAGAACATTTATCTGGTGCCTTGTTACGGGCTGGCAGATGCCATAGAGCATAATGATGTTGATACGATAGAAAGAATACTTTCAGAAATAACTGAAGAGTATCAGGATAAGGAAATAGATTCCATTGTCCTGGGCTGTACCCACTATCCTTTCATTAAGGACAGAATAGCCAGTTACATGCCTGATACAGTTCTGCTCGATGGCTCAAAGGGAGTTGCCAGAGAAACCAGACATCAACTTGTACTTCATGGACTCTTACCTGATCACAAGGAAAAAGGAACTTTGGAAGTAGTATTTACAAGAAAATGAACTTAGAAGAAAAAACATTTGAAAAATACAGCCCTGACTTTAAAAGGCTGCTGGAATACGGCTTTAAGAAAGATAAGGATAATTATGTATTCCAGAAGGAATTTGAAACTTCCCTGGAAGCTTTTGTCATGGTAAAGCCTGACGGTAAGGTCATAGGCAGGGTAATGGACTCAGAATTAGATGAGGAATACATTAACTTCAGACTTCCTTCATCCATTGGTGAATATGGGGCAAGAGTAAAGGAAGAATATACGGCAATTCTTAAAGACATCAGAGATAACTGCTTTATTAAGAGTCCTTTTCATAGTGAACAGGCCAATAGAATAACTGATGAAATAAAGAATAGATATGGAATCTCTCCTGAATTCCTATGGGAAAAGTTTCCTGACTATGGGGTATTCCGTAATCTGAACAGTCCGAAGTGGTTTGGTTTGATTGGCACGGTTGATAAGGAAAAACTGATAAAAAGGAAAAAAGGAAAAGTAGAGGTTCTGAATGTCAGAGCCGGTAGTGAAACGGAAAGATATCTGCACGAAGAAGGTTATTACCCGGCTTTCCACATGAATAAGAAAAACTGGGTCAGCATCATCCTTGATGATACCTTAAGTGATGAAGAAATAATGAGCTTGGTGGAAAAGAGCATGGCTTCTTCAAATGTCCATGGTGAATGGCTGGTGCCTGCCAATCCAAAGTACTATGACAGCGTCAATGCCTTTAACAATACTGATACGATAATCTGGAAACAGTCCAGTAAGGTAAAGGTGGGAGATACCGTATATCTCTACGTAGCTGAACCGTATTCCTGCATCATGTTCAGATGTGAGGCAATTGAAACAGACATACCATATGAATACATGAGCAGGGAAGTTTCCATGACTCACGTAATGAAAATCAGACTGATCAGAAAATATGATCAAAATCAGTTTACTTTTAAGAAGCTTAATGAGTACGGCATAAAGGCAATAAGAGGGCCAAGAGGCGTACCCGAGAAGCTTTCCGAAGATTTAAAAGCTATTTAAGTTATGAATGTAAAATAGTATAAGGTGGTTATTTTATGCTTTGAACAGTGGACGTGGCTCAAACATAAAGCATTTTTCATATGCTTATTAAAAAGTCCATGAAATTTTAGCTTGTGTATGGTTCATGTTTTGGTAAAAGAAAAATAATAACGTTTACAAATAATACTGAACAGCATATAATAGTACTATAAAACGTACGTAAAACAGTACTATCTAAAGGAGGTTCTGGAAATGACTATTGTTAAGCAGATGGACATCAGAGACAACATAAAAAAATATTTTGATATGGCTCACGATGGAGAACCAATAATCGTCCCAAGAAAGAACGATAAAAACGTTGTAATAATTTCCGAAAATGATTATAAGGAATTTGAAAAATATAAAAGAAATCAGGAGTATCTGGCAATGCTAAGAAAATCCATGCAACAAGCCAAAGAAGGAGGCTTTGTAGAAACAACATTGGAACAATTGGAGTCTTTTGAATGAGGAATATTGTTTGGACTCAAATAGCCTGGACTCAGTATACTGAGTGGCAGCAAGAAGATAAGAAAATGGTCAAAAGAATAAATGATCTTATCAAGGATATAGGAAGAAACGGTTTACTCAAAGGGATTGGGAAACCGGAACCTTTAAAAGAAATAAAAGCTTGTAGCAGACGGATTAATGATGAACACAGGTTGGTGTATAATTTCGACGATATGCAGAATCTGATCATCTATGCCTGCAAGGGTCATTATGAAGATTGAGAATTAATGAAAGAAACTTCATACATTTTAAGCCAGTTTTTGCTTCACTTGTTGGACTAAATGAAAGTTTTGTAAAAGAATCTATAAAACTGGCGTTTAACATTACATTTATAAACTTTTTTAAGATATTCAGAAGGTGAATGCCAGATTAAAAAAAGAGAAAAAGTGCTGATTATTGATGTCCTTTGTCAAACAACAGCACTTTTTGTTATCAAAATATGAATATATTCGTTATTCAATTCCTGTATCAAAATACAGACTGTCAAGTTCAAATATGTATTTGTCCAGACATTCTCTGGCCTTATCAATTAATGGCTTGCCATTTTCATAACCGAATCTCTTTATGGTTCTTCTTAAGATACGGGTAAAACCAAGTACGGCAGCCTTCTTGCCGATTTCTTCAATTTCCTCTTCACTGCGTCCTTCCAGATACTTGTGCATGAACTTGTTGAAGAACAGTACACTGTCGTCCCAGTCAAGACCTAAGAAGTCCTTGGCAATGGAATGGTCAGCTGAGTTGAAGCCAATGTAGGCATTGTATACACTGGCCAGTTCGAAGATCGGATGACCTACGCATAAGGTATCCATGTCAATGAGTAACACTTCACCGTTCTGCATCATGACGTTTTTAATGTGATAGTCACCATGCAACATGTGGTGTTCTCTAGGAATATCATTGACCATCTTATTAAGCTTTTCATACTCTTCTTTTGGCAAATGATCCTTAAGGAAATCAACCCAGCCCAAAGCCGTATCTTTAATGTATGGCATTTCTCCATCTTTTACCGGGGTGTTGTGGATCTGCTTGGCCAGTTCGACTGCCATGTCAACTATTTCATCCATGGTTTTCTGGCCTGAAATAAGCAGTTCAGCGAATGAATCAGCGTTTAACAGTTCAAATACTGAACCATACTGGTCGCCAACTTTTACTACGTCATATGGTATTGCGGTAGGAACGCCAAGGATGAGAGCCTTTCTGGCCATTTCTCTTTCTCTTTTAATATCATCCAAAGAACTGTACTGGTTATAGACTTTAACGATTGTATCTTCATCATAACGGTAAACACTGCCGTTAGCTCCCTTGCCAATCAGTTCGCAACCGTCAACTGAGAACTTACGGTAGGCCTTTTCAATGGTCATCATTTCGGCGAAACCGGTCATGTCAAAAATCTCGTAGATTTCTGTTGGAACATTAATGATCTTGAGATCAGGATATTCCTTTTTCAGTCTCAAAATGATTCTCAAGCCGGCACTTGAAATGTACTTCAGTTCTTCAGCATCAATAACAAGGTTATCAAACTTTTCGTTACCGAGAGTTTCGTTTATTTCCTTTTCAATGTCAGGTGCGTTTGATGAATCAATGTGACCTTTGAGAAAAATGGTTGCGGTGTTATCCTTGTTTGTAAAATCTATGTAGTTCATTTATGCTCTCCTCAGTTATTCTTCGTAATTGTCAGAATGTTCTGGCCATCCTTATATTCGTAACGCATGTCATCCATGCTCTTCTTTACCATGTAAATACCCAGACCACCGATGCCTCTTTCCTCAGCACTTAGTGTTACATCAGGATCAACGGCTTCAACAGGGTTAAACGGTATGGCACTGTCCTTGAATACAAGTGAGGTACTTGTACCATCGTTAATTACCGTAACGCTTATCTTTCCTTCGCCGTTCTGATAACCGTGCTTGATTATGTTACTGCAGATCTCATCTATTGCCACATCAAACTGCATTCTGGTTCTGGCTAAGGTATTATAACTCTCCAGTTTTTCATTGACAAATGCGGTGATTTTACTGATGTTGTCTATTGATGAATCAACAACTATTTCACTTGTCTGTGGTTTCATGCCTGTGAATCTTAAGCCAAGCATTGTTATGTCATCAAATTGTTCGGTATTACGCTGATAGATATCCAGGGCTTCCTTGATGTGGATGCAGAGTTCTTTCATTGAATACTCTGAATTCTGTTTGATTAGTTCCAAAGTCTTGTCCATGCCATAGAGATTTCTGTATTCATCTTCAGCTTCCGTGACACCATCGGTATACAGATAGAGGAAGTCACCCTTATGCAAGGTAAATTCTTCATCAGGGTATTGAACATCAGGCATGCCGCCTAAAATGAAGTTAGACTTGCACTTGATTGTTTCCGGAATGCCATTATGAACAAGTACTGGTGGATTATGGCCTGCATTGACGTATTTTACCTTACCGGTACGACAGTTTAGTATGCCCATCCAGGCAGTTACGAATAATCCTGTATCATTACTCTCACATAAGAGATTATTGACATCCTTGAATACTTCAGATGGCTTTCGGTAGTTCATGGTATGGTTCTTAAGAAGTGTCTTGGCAATGACCATGAACAAGGCCGCAGGAATGCTCTTGCCTGAAACATCAGCAATTATGAATGCCAGATGATTTCTGTCGATCATGAAGAAGTCATAGAAATCGCCACCGACCTGCTTGGCAGGAATGTTCAGGGCATAGAGGTCAAACTCTTCATGATCAGGGAAGGCCGGGAATGTCGTTGGTAACATGCTGTTCTGAATGTCATTTGCCAGAGTCAGTTCAGAATCAATACGGGCAGACTTCTTGGTTGACTCGTCCTGTTCCTGTACCATTTCACGGCCTCTTTCAGCGATGTTAACGCTGATGACGGCAACAAGTAGGTATATCAGTAATTTAGGCAGGAAAGAATACAGCAGCGTATTCCTTATCAGCATTTCTGAGGTATAGAGCCCCGTAGCTTTTATGCTTGGACCCAGAAAACGGCTGATTACTTCAATTAAGGTTCCTTTTGGGAAGGAAACGATGTTAATGTCTACAAGGCCAACAGTTGTTCCCAATATCGTTGATATCAGAAACAGAACAATGGTTACTACAGCTGTTGTTATTGTCAGATTTTTGGAAAAATAACGGCTGCTCATTATGACCGGTACAGTCATGAGTAATGAAACCTTGTATGTCAGTAACATGTCTACTCTGGCAAAGGCAATGGTCAAGCCAAACAGTAACAGATACTTTAACCACCATTTCTTCTGCTTGTAGTGGAAACTTAAGTAGAGTGGGATGGATAGTTCAATGAGACCCTGCCATACTACCAGGTTCATGTCACTAGGATCGATTGGGAAAACATCGAGGATCATTAAGATCCAGCCGACAACTAATAAAAAAGCGCATAAAACCATGATCGTGGTAACTAACTTGTTAGCCTCGACCTCGTTATGCCAGAAAACATCATTTTCCCTTACACTGTTTCTTACTCTTTTGAAGAACCCGTCCTTTGCCATAACTATTGCTCGATTGTCAGGATATCACTGAATCCAGTAACATCAAAAATTTCCATTATGTAACTGTTAACATTGCGTAGCACTAACTTACCGCCTTTAGCGTCCATCAGCTTGTGCAGAGCCAGGATGACTCTGAGTCCGCTGGAAGATGTATATTCCAGTCCACGCATGTCCAGAACGACTTCGTTAACAGAATCAACAGATTCTCTAACTGCACTGTCAAATTCAGCACTGTTTGATGTATCAAGTCTTCCAGACAGGAAAACTGTCAGTACGTCATTTTCTAAACTCTTTCTTATCATCATATTTAAACACCTTATTTCTTACAGATATAATATCATTTTTAAAATAATAAAAAAACGATGTTACCACCGTTTTTACAGAAATACCTTTAAAAAGCCCAGGACGCCATAACTGGCCAGTGTCAGTATTACTCCTGCCAGTACAACACCTAAGAAGATGCTTAACAAGCCTCTCTTAAAGTCAAAACCCAGTATTGTGGCTACTAAGGATCCTGACCAGGCACCTGTACCTGGCACTGGAATGCCAACAAACATGGTCAGGGCAAAGAAGCCGTATTTCTTTACTGCTTCAGACTTTGACTGAAGTTTCTTTTCATATTTGGTGAAAAACGGGCCAAAGGTCTTGGTCGTCTTTAACCAGGCAATGATCTTCATACCGAAAATGAGCAGGAAAGGTACCGGCAACATGTTTGCGGTAATGCATATCGGCAATACCTTGTACCAGGCCATGCCTCTGGCTGCCCCAAAGATGATGGCTCCTCTTTCCTCAATCAATGGAATTAAAGAAATCATGAACAGGGCAAATTCATCACCCATGGCTGAGAAAAAGTTAAATATATTCTGAATCATAAAGTACACTCCAACGATATCAATGCGTTTTAAATATATCAAATATGATATAATAAAAGCAACAGGTAGGATATTCTGATGCAGGTATTAAATCATAAGAATTCAATCATTGTCAGAGAAAACAAAATAATTATCTACATATATGATGAACTGTTTCTGTACCGCCCGGAAGAAATTAACAGAATTGCCATCTTGACTACCGCACAGCGTTTGGTCAATGAAACGGTATTTCTGGTTTTTGATGTGGTGGATGACATTTATCTGATTGGGTTAACCCATCCTGATTTTGACCAGATCCTCTTACATGATCTTGCCAGATTCTGTGAAGTAGATAATCATCTGGTCATAGAAGCAATGCAGAATAAGGGCGATAAACAGTTTGTTCTGTATCAGAAGTAACAAGGGAGTAGAAGTATAGTATGTATGATGTGATTATCATCGGCGCTGGCATAGTAGGATCAAGTGTTGCCTACTACCTGTCTCGCTACAATCTCAATGTCGTATTACTGGAAAAGGAAAATGATGTTTCCAACGGTACGACCAAGGCAAATTCAGCCATAATTCATGCCGGTTACGATCCTGAAGAAGGAACGTTAATGGCAAAGCATAATGTCAGAGGTTCAAGACTGGCCAAGCAGTTATGTGAGAAACTTGATGTTCCTTACAAGCAGTGCGGAGCCATGGTCTTAGGCTTTGATGAAGAAGATGAAAAGACTGTCAGAATGTTATATCAGAGAGGCCTGAACAACGGTGTAGAAGGTCTTGAGATTCTCAATAAGGAACAGATCCTTGAAAAGGAACCGCAGATATCTTCTGAAGTAAGAATAGCCTTATTGGCTAAGACAAGTGCCATCGTTTCACCATGGGAATATGCTTTAGCCCTAGCTGAAACAGCTGTAAGAAACGGTGTGGAAATAAAGCTCAACAATGAAGTAAAGGCAATCAAGAAGACTGGTGAAACTTTCCTGGTAACAACCGATAAGGGCATATATGAAGGCAAGTACATCATTAACTGTGCCGGTCTTTACGCTGATAAGATTCAGGAAATGGCCGGGGAAAAGGAATTTGAAATCAGACCTTCAAGAGGCCAATATTACTTGCTGGACAAGGCTGAAGGAAAGAGATGTTCTCATACCATTTTCCAGTGTCCTAGCAAGGTTGGTAAGGGTGTATTGGTATCACCTACCGTTCACGGTAACCTGATCGTTGGTCCTAATGCCGAAGAGAGTGAAAATGATGATACATCAACCACAATGGGTGGTTTGGCCTTTGTTAAGGTCGCCAGCAGAAAGAGCGTTCCAAACGTTGATTTCAGAGAGAACATCAGAAACTTTGCCGGTGTCAGAGCCAGAAGTGACAGAAGTGATTTCATTCTTGAAGAAAGCAGAAGCGTTAAGAACTTATTTAACATTGCCGGCATCAAGTCTCCTGGTTTAAGTGCTGCACCATCCCTGGCTTTGGAAGCCGTTGAATGGTTAAAGGGCAAGGGTGTTGTCTTAACTGAAAAGGAACACTTCATTGACGAACGTAAGAGAGTAAGATTCAAGGAGTTAAGTGGTGAGGAAAAACAGGAACTCATCAGAAAGGAACCTGCCTATGGCAGAGTCATCTGCCGTTGTGAAACGATCACGGAAGGTGAGATCCTTGATGCATTAAAGAGACCTATTCCACCGGTATCAATTGACGGTGTAAAGAGAAGATGCAATGCCGGAATGGGCAGATGCCAGGGTGGCTTCTGTTCCGAAAGAGTTGCGGACATCTTAATGAGAGAACTGCATTTGAATGGTTTGAATGTCTTACAGGACAAGGAAGGATCAAATGTATTGTTAGACTATTCTAAGGGGGGTAATTCAAATGTATGATGTCATAATCATCGGCGGCGGTCCTGCCGGTTTAGCCAGTGCCAAGGCCTGTCTTGATAAGGGACTGGAAAAGGTACTGATCGTAGAAAGAGATAAGGAATTGGGAGGCATTCTGAACCAGTGCATTCATAATGGATTCGGTCTGCATCTGTTTAAGGAAGAATTGACAGGTCCTGAATTTGCGGGCAAGTTCATTGATCTGTTAAAGGATACCAAACTGGAAGTAATGCTTGATACCATGGTATTAAGCATTGAAGATGACCATACCGTTCACGTTGTTAATACAGTCAACGGTTATCAGTGTCTGAAAGCCAAGAGCATAATCTTAGCCATGGGCTGCCGTGAAAGAACCAGAGGCGCCATTGCCATTCCTGGTACCAGAGCAGCCGGTGTCTTTACCGCCGGTACAGCTCAGAGATACATGAACATTGACGGCTACATGGTCGGTAAGAGAGTAGTCATCTTAGGTTCAGGTGACATTGGTCTGATCATGGCCAGAAGAATGACCCTGGAAGGTGCCAAGGTATTGGCTTGCGTTGAATTAAATCCATATTCAGGCGGTTTGGCCAGAAACATCAAGCAGTGTCTGGAAGACTTCAACATTCCACTGTATCTGAGTCATACAATTACTGACATCAGAGGTGAAACCAGAGTTGAAGGAGTTACAGTCAGTGCCGTAGATGATCATTTCCAGCCAATCCCTGGCAGTGAAATGTATTTCGATTGCGATACCGTACTGTTATCTGTCGGTTTGATTCCAGAGAATGAATTAAGCAAGGCAGCTGACATTAAGTTAGATCCAAGAACAAAGGGACCTGTTGTCTATGAAAACATGGAAACAAGTCAGAAGGGCATCTTTGCCTGCGGTAACGTCGTACATGTACATGACCTGGCAGACAACGTAGCCTTGGAAGCCAAGAAGGCTGGTGAAAGCGCTGCTGACTACGTTAACGGCTTAAGCAATGAAAGTGAAACAATTATGGAAGTTAAGACCTTGCCGGGCGTAACCTATACGGTTCCTCAGCACATTCACTTCCCGTTAGTAAAGAAGAGTACAGACATATTCTTCAGAGTTAATAAGATATTTGGCAACAGTGTAATACTGGTTACTGATGAAGAAGGACAGATCATATCTCAGTTCAAGCGTCAGTATGTCGTTCCTGGCAGCATGGAAAAGATCATCGTACCAAAGGTCATGCTGGATAAGGCCAAGGGCAGTATTACCGTATCAGTGAAAGAGGTGGAATAAATGACCGAATTAATTTGTATAGGCTGTCCTAGAGGCTGTCATTTGAAGGTTGATGAAGAAAACGGTTATAAGGTAACCGGAAACAGCTGTCCGATCGGTGCAGAATATGGGGCAAATGAGTTACGTAATCCTACCAGAGTTCTGACCTCCACAGTTAAGATCAAGGGCGGTTTACATGACTGTCTGCCAGTCAAGACAAACAAGCCTATTCCAAAGGGACTGTTAATTGAAGCCATGGGACAGTTAAGAAACATTGAAGTAAGTGCACCTGTAAAGACAGGTGATGTAATAGTTGAAAATCTGCTCAATACCGGGGCAGATGTCATCGCAACTAGAAACATGTAAGGAGCATTAATGGAGAAGCTTGCGGAAAAGAGAGTTATCAGAGACCCGATTCACGGTTACATTCACATTGAAGACAAGGTCATCTGGGATCTGATCAACAGTAAGGAATTTCAGAGGTTAAGAAGAGTCAGACAGCTTGGCAGTACACTGATGGTTTTTCCTAGCGGTGAACATTCAAGAATGATGCATTCTCTGGGCGCTTATGAAATAGCCCGCAGAATGATAAATGAAGTTGATGACATCAGAAATACCTTAACTGAGCGAGAAAAAATGGTATTAATGGTTGCGGCACTACTGCATGACATTGGACACGCACCGTTTTCTCATTCCTTTGAGAGCATTCTTTCCTGTAAGCATGAACTCTATACTGCTCAGATCATTACCGGGCCAAGTGAAGTGGCTGATGTATTAAGAAGCATAGATCAGAACCTTCCAGAGGAAGTGGCTTCGGTAATTGATCATACCCATCCAAATCCGATATTAAGTCAGTTAATTAGCTCTCAGCTTGACGCTGACAGACTTGATTATCTGTTAAGAGATTCATACTTTACCGGTGTAAGCTATGGCCAGATTGACTTGGACAGAATACTAAGAACAATGCGCGTTAAGGATAATAAGGTCGTTGTAAAGCGCAGCAGCATCTATACGGTGGAAAACTACATCATGGCCAGATACCACATGTACTGGCAGGTGTACTATCATCCTAATTCTAGAAGCTACGATACCTTGTTGAAGTCAATATTCACCAGATTAAGAGATCTGTACAGTGAGAATGAAGAGATCCTGGAAAAGTACCCGATGTACAGGGAACTGTTGACTAAGAAGCGCCTGTCAAATGAGGAAATGTATCTGCTTGATGATTCAACATGTATATACAGCTTTTCACTAATGCGCAGGTCTGATGACCCTGTATTAAAGGATCTGGCTTCAAGAATTCTTGACCGTAAGCTGTTTGAATACATGTCAGCTGACAGGGAAGAATACCTTATCAATGAGTGTAAGAAAAAAGGCTATGATCCAAGATATTATGTGGTCAAAGACCATCAGAAGCAGATACCGTATCTGCCATATACCGGGGACGGTTCAGATAACATCTATGTCTTAATGGATAATGGAACGATTGAGGAACTGTCAAATGTATCACAGGTAGTTAAGTCACTAAGCACGATAGACGAACAGGACGAACGCGTGTTTTACCCAAAGGAAATAGAACTATGATAGAAAAGTGTTATTACATCAAAAGCGGCAGTATTAATCCATATTACAACCTGGCTTTGGAAGATTACCTTTTCCACAACATTCCTGCCAACAGTCTAGTATTTTTCCTGTGTCAGAACCAGAATACGGTAATGATCGGCAGAAACCAGAATGCCTATAAGGAATGTCATTTACAGACCATGGAAATTGACCACTGTTACCTGGCCAGAAGAAGCAGTGGCGGTGGGGCAGTTTACCAGGACATCGGTAATCTTAACTTCAGCTTCATGATGTATCTTGACAGCTATGACATTGAAAAGCAGACTCAGACCGTTGTCAATGCATTGAGAAGTCTGAACATTCCAGCTTACATCAGCGGACGCAATGACATTGAGGTTGATGGCTTCAAGGTATCAGGCAATGCCTATCTTACGGAAAAGGAACATTGTCTGCATCACGGTACCTTAATGTGGAACGTTGATAAAGAAAAGATGGAAAAGTATCTGAATGTTTCAGACAGAAAGATTCAGGCCAAGGGCTTTGATTCAGTTTCCTCAAGAACTGCCAACATAACGGATTTTGATTCTTCAATATCGCTTAACCAGCTGCAGCAGGCCCTATTACAGGCCGTAGCCAACAGCTATGGCCCGCTATATGAACTTAACATAGCTGGCAATCTTGATGACATAATAGAACACTATCATTCATATAAGTACATCTACAATACGATTGGCAAGTTTACCGTCATCGTTCATGACTATTATTCATTCGGTGAATTACAGATGTATGTTGATGTTGAAAACAACACGATAACCCACATCGACATGTTTACCGATGCGGTAGATCTGGAAATTGAAGATAAGCTGCATAAGATGTTTGATGACATGCATGTTGATGACAATACCTTCAAGACCAGACTGTTTACCCTGTTTGACAAGGATATGCACGCAGACATCGCCAAGATGTATCTAGCAATAAAGAAATACCTTGCATATTAAATCTGTGCTCACAAGCACAGATTTTTTTAAGTACAAGACTTTATATGGCTTTTTTCGTATTGTAAAATAACTCCATGAAGAAAATTGGAAAGTACATTACACTGGCCATTCTGTTGGTAATGGCCGCAGTAATAATCATAAACATAACCGTCATAGCTTCCAGCCAGAAGTACATCACCGATGTTGAAAAGCTGGATAAGGACGGTGATTACGTCGTGGTTTTCGGTTGCGGTTATCTGGATGAGGAAACTCCGACAAAACTGTTAAGAGACAGAATAATTACCGGCATGAAAGCCAGTAACGAAACAGGAATCAAGATAATGTTTACCGGTGATTCCGAAGAAGCCGAAATACATGATGAAGTAAAGGTAATGAAGAATTATGCCTATAAGATTGATTCATCACTGACCATTGAAGGGGATGTCTATGGGTTAAGTACCTATGACAGTTTGTGGCGCTTGAAGAACATCTATGGCGCCAGAAAGATAATTGTCGTAACCCAGAAGTTTCATTTATCCAGAGCCATTTACATAGCTAAGGGTCTGGGCATGGAAGTAAGTGGTGTTGCGTGTGATAAAGAGGACTATGGACCATCAATGGTCTGGTATCAGATAAGAGAAGCAGTTGCCAGATGCAAGGACTTCTTCCAGGTTATCATAAAGCCTAAAGCACAGTACTATTGATCTTGTGAAAAAAATAATGAGTATTACACTTTACGTCCTGTAGTACTGATGCTAGTATAGTTGTAGCAAAAAGGACAAAAATACCTGAAACAGAAGTCGTATCAAAAGAATTTGGAATACGTCTTTTATAGATGGTTCTGTCCTGCAAAGTTACTTTTTCGCTAAAAAAGCAGCTTTGCAGATTATGATGTAAAAACAGGTAAGAATAATGTAAATTGCTATTGCATAAATATGGTTTTATATTATAATCATAGAAGTTAAAAGGGGAATCAAACTCGAAACTATTTAATAATTGTACAGGAGGCGAAAGAATAGTGAGTGTAAGGACAATTGATGTCGCTTATGATTATTTGAAAGCCCAAAGGCACAGTGTCTCATTCAGAGATCTGTGGCAGGTAGTGAAATCTGAGCTGGGCTTCAATGATGCACAAGCGCAAAGAAAGATTTCTCAATTCTATACTGATCTGACATTGGACGGTAGATTCACTTCTTTGGAAAATAATGAATGGGATCTCAAGAGCAACCACAAATTTGACGAAGTTTACATTGATACAACCACTCTTGTAGACGAAGATTCCGAAGAGGAAGATGAAATTGAACAGGACAGCGATGAGCTGGACGTTGTATCTGATGACAGTAAGGATGAATATTAAAAAACCTCGTTAGAGGTTTTTTAATTTGCCTTGCTCATGCAATAATATTATTAAGTTCAAGGAGAATCATAATGAAGGAATTCTATATTAATGATGATGGTATCAGATTACATTGCAAGCTGGATACGCCTGAAGAAAAGAAGGACAAATATCCACTGGTAATAGTCATTCATGGTCTTACCGGTGACATGGAAGAAACCCACATAGTAGCCATAGCTGAAAGAATGAATCAGCTTGGTTTTGCGACCTTAAGAGCTGAAATGTATGGCCATGGTAAGAGTGAGGGCGACTTTGAAGATCATAATCTATTAAAGTGGATCTTAAATGGCTTCAAGGTAATCGATTATGCCAGAAGTCTGGATTTTGTTAGTGATCTGTATATTGCCGGTCATTCCCAGGGCGGCTTACTGACAATGATATTAGGCGGTTTACGAAATAATCAGTTTAAGGCAATAATGCCATTGTCTCCAGCCGTTGTTATCAGCGATGGGGCAAGAAAGGGAGAAATATTAGGCATGCAATTTGATCCTGATGACATCCCTGATAAGGTAACCATTCCTATCTACAGCCTGAATGGTGACTACGTCAGGGCCGCACAACTGATAGATGTTGATTATGTCATAGGCAAATATAAAAAACCGGTGTTCATTGTTCATGGTGATGAAGATGAAGCGGTACCGGTTGAGTATGCCTACGAATTAGAGAAAAAATACCGTAACTGCCAGCTGGCTATAATTAAGGGTGATGACCACTGCTACAACAGACATCTTGATGAAGTGCTGGATGCAATAACAGAATTTTTAAATAAAGTAAAATAAAAACCTCAGCTGAGGTTATTTGTTTGTTAATGGCAACAGTGTTCGTGTGAACAGTTACCGTCATCGTGGTGGTGATTGCATGATGCATCAGGATCATACATCAGTTCACCCTTAAGGAATGAATTAACTGCTTCATCAGCGTTTCCTTCAATGCCAGGGAAGCACTTGATTCCAATCTGAGCCAAGGCATTTATGGCACCAGGGCCAATGCCGCCGCAGAATAATGCATCTACGCCTAAGCTGTTTAAGATGGCTGCCAGGGCACCATGACCCTGACCATCAGTGCTGACTACTTCCTGCTGGAGTATTTTCCCGTCAACGATGTTGTAAAGCTTAAAATAAGGTGTTTTTCCAAAATGCTGGAATACTTCTCCGTTTTCATAAGTAACTGCTAAGATCATGTTCTATTCCTCCAGGTTGTGGTATACAAATAACATTCTGTCCTTGCCGTTGAGGTCCTTTAAGACATCATAACGGTCAAGTGGGAAATGTTTCTTAAGTTCTGCGACTATGGCATCTTTTTCATCATAGCCGATCTCAAAGGCCATGAAGCTGTGTTCCTTAATGACCTTATGGGCATTTTCAAATATCTTACGGTAGAAGAACAAACCATCGTTACCGCCAAATAAAGCTACATGTGGTTCGTACTCTTCAACGCTTTTCTGTACTTCCTGATGAACAGGAATGTATGGCGGGTTTGAAACCAGAATGTCCAGTTTGATGTTTCTGTCAATTAATGGCTGTAACATGTCACCCTGATAGAAGGTAACTTCACATTCATTGAAATCGGCATTTTCCTGAGCCTGCTTCAGGGCTGTATCAGAAATGTCCGTAGCGTACATTCTGAATTTAGGTTCTTCCTTTTTTAGAGCGATGGCAATTGAGCCGCTGCCGGTACCTACATCGGCAATGGTTATTTCTTCCCTGTCCTTGAAATAGTAGTCACTGTCTGCCAGTACGTTGGCAACCAGTTCTTCAGTTTCATAACGTGGAATTAATACTTCCGGGTTAACGTTTATCTGGTAACCGTAAAACCACTGGTGACCGACAATGTACTGCAATGGTTCATTGTTTAATAATCTCTTTACCCCATCCTGATACTGTTTGTATAAGTCTTCAGGCATTTCATCATTGTAATGAAGGTAAAGGTCATTATGAGACATGTTGCACAGTTCCAGCATTAATAACTGGACGGCTTCATCTGATATGTCAGCGTCCTTTATTTCCTTAAAGGTCTGCCATAATACGTCATGGTAGCTGGCCATCTTATTCACCGGCTATCTTGGCTTTCTGATCAGCTTCCAGTAAGGCAGCGATGATGTCATCAAGCTTGCCTTCCATTACTCTGTCAAGCTGCTGCAAGGTGAAGTTGATTCTGTGGTCAGTAACTCTGTTCTGTGGATAGTTATAGGTTCTGATCTTTTCAGAACGGTCACCGGTACCGATCTTGCTTCTTCTTTCAGCGCCTTTTTCAGCTTCAGCCTTTCTCTGATAGTAGTCATATACTCTGGCTGTGATGATTCTCATGGCCTGTTCTCTGTTCTGGATCTGGCTTCTGCCATCCTGACAGTTAACGGTAATGCCTGTTGGTGTATGAGTAATTCTTACTGCTGAGTCAGTCTTGTTGATGTGCTGACCGCCGGCACCTGAAGCTCTGTGGGTTTCAATTACCAGATCTTCCGGGTTGATGTCTACATCAGCTTCTTCTACATCAGGCAGACACAGAACAGTTGCGGTTGAAGTATGAATTCTGCCGGCTGATTCTGTCTTTGGTACTCTCTGCACTCTGTGTGCACCGGATTCAAATTTTAATTCCTTATAAACATCCTTACCCTTAACCAGGAAACTTACGATGGTGAAACCGCCGGCTTCACTTTCTTCAGCTTCATATATTTCGGTTTTCCAGCCCTTTGTTTCGGCATAACGGGTATACATTCTGTATAAGTCACCGGCAAAGATGTTACCTTCATCACCGCCGGCTGCGCCTCTGATTTCAATAATGGCATTACACTCATCATTAGGATCCTTTGGAATTAACAAAACCTCAAGATGGTCGATGAGCTTCTGCTCCTGCTCTCTTAATTCCTCTAATTCCATTTCAGCCATTTCTCTTAAATCATGGTCTGATAACAGTTCTTCGTCATCCTTGATATGCTGCATTACATCTAATAATTCCTGGTAAGCCTTTACCGGGGCTTCCAGGTTGGACTGTTCCTTGCTTAAACGGGCGTATTCTCTGTTATCAGAAAATTTTGAGTTTATCAGTAAGTCGTTGATTTCATTGTATCTGTCCAGCATTCCCTGCAGACGTTTTAACATTTTATCCATATTAGTACCTCCTGGTAAGCCCTTAAATTATACATTGAAACAGTCATATTCGCAAACTCGTTAGTAATCAGGTTGTATATTCTTTTTTTAAAGGGAAAAAAAGAATGAAAGATAATTATTAAGATTGTTAAAATTTTAAAAAAAGGAGATTATACAATGGATAATGATGTACAGAAAGTATTAAACAGAATGACGGGGAATTCAGATATACTGACAAAAAAAGTATTTCGATTCGTTAGCCATAGAGATGAGAATAATAAATTCAGATCTGGCAGATGTAAATTTTGATTTTTTTGGAAACAAGCCTCCTTTCCCAATCATGATGGGTGTAATAGGTGGATTTACACATCTGGGTGAAGATGCAAGCTATAAGGCAGCTTTAGCAGCCAGGGAACTTGGAATCGTATATTGGGTCAGCAGTCATACTTCGGATGAGGACTTAAAAAGACTTGTGGAAACAGGAGCTATGATTGGAATAGTCATCAAGCCTTTCAAGGATCAGCAGTATTACCTTGACAGGATTAAGAAGGCCGAAGAAATGGGTGTATGTGTCATCGCTTCTGACATTGACCACGCTTATAATAAGAATGGCGGTTATGATGGTCAAAGAGACGATGTAATGGGCCCTAAGAGTTTTGAAGAGCTTAAGGAAGCAGCTGCTTCAACTAAACTTCCATTCATTGCCAAGGGCGTATTAAGTGTTCATGATGCCTTGTTATGCAAGGAGGCAGGTTTAAGTGGTATAATTCTTTCTCATCATCACAACATCATGTCATCAGCCGTACCACCAGTTATGATCTTACCGGAAGTAAGAAAGGCTGTTGGTAATGATTTCATGGTAATGGTTGACTGTGGCGTTAACGGTGGGGCAGAGGCCTTCAAGGCCATTGCGCTTGGTGCAGATGCGGTATTGACAGCTCGTGGCTACATGGCACCTCTGGCTAAGGAAGGAACAGAAGGAGTAGTTCAGCACATTACCAAGATGGCGGGTGAATTCAGAGAATTCATGAATAGAACAGGTTCACTTGATCTGAAGCATATAGACAGTTCAGTCATTCATAAGATGCCATTCTAAGTGTAGTTAATCAGCCCAGACAATTGTCTGGGTTTTCTATCTATAGAAATAAGGATATAATACAAATAATATAAAGAGGGACTTTTATGAACTACGCTATAATAAACGCTAATCTTTTAAATGGAACAAGGAATATGGAAGTACAGAATGACGTTACTATTCTGGTTGAAGGTAATGTTATAAGGAAAATAGGACAGGACTTAAAGATACCTGATGGATATAAGGTCTATAACCTCAGTCATAAGTATCTGATGCCTGGCTTGATCAACATGCACGTTCATTTGTTTGGTACAGGCAAGCCTAGTAAAAACATATCAGGCGGACCTACCCAGAAATATGTCATTAAGTTCATTAAGACAGGTTTGGGCAATGTAGTATTAAACAAGATCGTTGAAAGAGATGCCTTGTTGGCTCTTAACTCCGGAACAACTACCATAAGGTGTGTCGGTGACTTTGAATACGCAGATGTAAAGTTAAGAGACAGAATCAATAAAGGTGAAATAGTCGGGCCTAGAATGATTGTTTCAGGACCAGCCTTAACGGTCACTCATGGTCATGGTGACGGCACTTTTGCGATAGTCTGTGACAGTGAGGAAGCAGCCAGAAACCAGGTCAGAAAGAATCTGAAAAACGGTACGGACTTCATTAAGATCTGTAATACCGGTGGTGTAATGGACTCAACCGAAAAGGGTCACGCCGGGATACTAAGAATGCCAATTGAGATAACAAAGGCGATAGTTGATGAAGCACACAAGGCTGGTGTAATAGTAGCATCTCATACAGAAAGTACTGAAGGGGTTAAGCAGGCTTTGGAAGCTGGAGTTGATTCAATTGAACATGGTGCACCAATGGATGAAGAGATCATTAAGATGTATAAGGAAAAGGGAAGCTTTGTTACATGCACGATTTCTCCGGCTTTGCCTATTTCAAAACTGGATTCTGAATTGACTAAGATGACAGATATCCATGTATATAATGGTAAAATCGTTGCTCAGGGAATCATCGACAGTGCCAAACAGGGTGTTGAAAATGACATATCTGTTGCCCTGGGAACAGATGCGGCCTGCCCGTTTGCGATGCAGTATAACATGTGGAGAGAACTTGTTTACTTCAAGCAGAATGTCGGAGTTGATAACCGCTTTGCCTTATACAGTGCCACATTAAATAATGCCAGACTGTTGAAGATGGATGATAAAATCGGTTCTATTGAAGAAGGAAAACTGGCTGACATGATCGTTACTGACAATAACCCGCTTGATGACTTAAGAACTCTTAAGGACGTAAGAATGGTATTTGTGAATGGCAATGTCATAGAGCATCCTGCTGTAAAGAAGTTTGAAGACATTGAAAAAGAACTTGATAAGCTTATTTAGAAGGCCTTAATGACCTTCTTTTTTGTGAGAATTATTAAAAATGTCTCAAATGTACTTAATAATGTCTTAACATATGGAAATAGTGTTATTTTTTCTAATATAATAAAAGCACTATGAAACTGAAAGAAGAAGATTACAGATTCATTAAAAATGAATTAAATGAATATCTTAACCACCCGGAAGTCCAGAAGATGAAGGGGTATGTGGCTCATGGCCGTAAGACTCTTTACAGTCACTGTCTTTCAGTTGTCATAACAGCGTACAAGATCAACAGGCAGTTCAAACTGAATGCCAATGAGCATACCCTACTGGTAGGGGCCTTATTACATGATCTGTACTTATATGACTGGCATGACTATCCTCTTAACTGGAACATATTCAAGATGCATGGTTTCACTCATCCTGAGGCAGCCAGAAAGAATGCCGAAAGAATATTCAATGTTGACGAGGATATTCAGAGTGTAATTAAATCGCACATGTGGCCACTAACATTACGAAGCTTTCCTAAGTCAAAGGAGGCAGCCATCGTATGTCTGGCCGATAAATTAGTAGCAACAAGGGAGACACTCAGAAGATGATTTGGGTTTATGTTTTATACTTTTTCATACTAAGCTACGTCGGTTATGTATATGAAACCATCGCCATGACCTTATGGGGTGGCAAGTGGGAAAACCGTGGCTTTTTCTATGGCCCAATCATTCCAATCTATGGGGCAGGAGCATTAGGTGGAACACTGTTATTTACTTACATTATGCCACATCATACCATGATGCAGGTCTTCTTTATCAGCATGTTTGTCAGTGCCGTTCTGGAGTATGTTGTTCATTATGTATTGGAAAAACTATTTAATCAGGTATGGTGGGATTACTCCAAGTCAATTTTCAATCTGAACGGCAGAATCTGTCTGCCGGCATCGATCGGCTTTGGCCTGGCAGGGGTACTGATCATTTACTTCATCAATCCGTTCTTATTAAGCTATCTGGCATCTTTAAACCGCATGAAGGTATTCTGCGTTTCAGTAGCCTTATTACTGATATTCATTGAAGACTTCAACCTGACCATCATGAAGCTTAAGGGTAAGGTTGGAAAGTTTGATCACAGTTATCAGCACCTTAACGATTCAATGGAGCGATTTACCGGCAAGATCATAAATGAAGACATGGCTTTAAGCAGGCCGGTATACAAGGTGTTTGACATGATCGATCACCGCACTAGATCAGCTGAATAATAATGTTAAACGATACTGCCTCAGGGCAGTTTTTTTGTTTCCTTTCAAAATCTCCTTTTTACTAAGTCAAAACTAGAACTGATGGCTTATATGAACAAAAGTATAATGACAGCGTAAGGAAGGATAATAATGAATAGAAAGAACATAGATTTAACAGAAGGTAACATAATATCTGTTCTGATTGCCTTTGCGGTTCCCCTTTTCATAGGGCAGTTATTTCAAACACTGTATCACAGTGTGGATTCAATTGTTGTTGGAAACTTTGTCAGTTCAGACGCATTGGCAGCCGTAAACGCATCCACTTCAATATCAAATACTCTGGTAGGCTTTTTTACTGGATTATCTGCCGGTGTTGGTGTTGTATTTGCAAATCATTTTGGAGCAAAGAATTATACAAAACTCCATGAGGCAATTCAGACAACCATGACTTTTACCTTAGTAAGCGGCATAGTTGTAGCACTTATCGGTGTTGTATTTGCCAGACAGTTTCTGATTCTGCTTAAGGTTGATCCGGAAATCATGGATTCTGCCGTTTCATACTTAAGAATATACATGTTTGGTGTATTGTTTACTGCCATATACAATGTTGGCGCCAGTGTCGTAAGAAGTGTCGGTGACAGTGTCAGCCCGTTTTATCATCTGGTAATAAGCAGTGTGGCAAACATCATTCTTGACTTGCTGTTTGTGGCCGTATTCAAGTGGGGCGTCAATGGCGTAGGAATCGCTACCGTCATTGCGCAGTTCATTTCCGTAGTACTGGTATTCATCAGAATGATGAACATTGATGAGAGGTATGGCCTGGACATTAAGGACCTGCACATTGACAGTGCTACATTAGGTGAAGTTCTTTCACTGGGCTTACCTGCAGCCATCCAGTCAAGCATTACATCAATAGGTAACATATTTACTCACCGTTATATAAACGGCTTTGGGAAAGCCGCTACGGCAGGATTACCAACCGGCCAGAAAATAGACCAGTTTGCCCAGCTTGCCTGTAAGGGCGTCGGTTTAGCCATTCCTACATTCATTGCTCAGAATATCGGCGCCAAGAAGTATGACAGAGCCATAAAAGGCGTTAAGATATCAGTCTGGTTGGTTATGGCATTGACAGTCATTCCAGGGTTTGCGGTTTACTTCTTTGCTCATCCATTAGCCAGGATCTTTACTCCTGATGAAGAGGTAATAAATGTCATTGTCGGATTCCTGCATACCGTAATGCCGTTATACGCCTTCATGGGCATGCATCAGGTATTCTCCGGCATCAACAAGGGATTCCATGAGGCTAAGTTTGATATGATAAACAACATTTTCTCAATGGTAATCGTAAGACAGTTATGGCTGGCATTATCATTGAAAGCCAACCATGTAATTGAAAACATCTTCTGGTGTTACCCGATAACCTGGGCGTGCGCCGGCATCATCGGCTGGCTGTATTATGAATTCAGGGTCAAGAAGAAGATAAAAAAATTAACAGAGTTAAGCAAATAGTTTTCCTTTCTATTTTTTGGACTACGATAAAACGTAGTCTTTTTTAAGGCATGAAAAAACCTTAACCATTTGGCTAAGGCTCTTTTTTCAATTCTCTTACTTAAGTCCGTATTTCTTATTGAATTTTTCAATACGTCCTGCTGCAGCCTGGAAACGCTGTCTGCCTGTATAGAATGGATGACAGTTAGAACATGTGTCTACTCTGATTTCCTTTCTTGTTGAATGAGTCATGAACTCATTACCGCAAGATGTACAAACGACCTTTGTTTCAAACAGCTTAGGATGGATATTACTCTTCATATTCATTCTCCTTCCGCCTTGGATTACATGCGAATCCAAAGTAAGTGCTTAATAATCTTACCATTTAAAAATGGATTAATCAATAGTTTCACGCCAGATTTTTGCGCCAATTTCCTGTAATTTTCCATCAAGATTTTCATATCCTCTGTCGATATGATAAATGTCATGAATGGTGGTAATTCCTTCGGCTAATAACCCGGCAACAACCATGCCGGCACCGCATCTTAAGTCGGTTGCCCAGACATCTGTTCCTACTAGTGGGGTCTTACCGATGATGGTGGCCTTAGGGTATGTTACCGAAGTATTGGCACCCATTTTTCTTAACTGTTCACAATGCTTGAATCTTTCAGGATAAATTGTTTCGGTAACGGTTGAAATGCCTGTTGCCTGAGTTAATAAGCTTGATAACGGGGCCTGTAAGTCTGTCGCAAATCCAGGATATGGTGAGGTCTTGATGTCGACTGCCTTCAGTTTATCGCTGCGGTATATGTCAACGTAATCGATCTTTGAGTCAATGTGAACTCCTGCTTCCTTGAGCTTGCTCATTAAGGCATCAAGATGGTATGGAATGACATTTTCCAGAGTTACGTGATCTGCCATGGCAGCGGCCAGGATCATGAATGTACCGGCTTCAATTCTATCCGGAATGATTTCGTGGAAACAGCCACCCAATTCCTTTACACCGTCAATGGTAATGACGTTTGTACCGGCGCCCTTGATTGAAGCGCCCATCTTGTTTAAGAGGGTAATTACGTCAATGATCTCAGGTTCTCTGGCTGCGTTTTCAATTACCGTTCTGCCTTCAGCATATACGGCAGCCATGATGATGTTGATGGTTGCTCCAACACTGGCAAAGTCCAGATAAATCCTGGTTCCTTTCAGTCTGTCGGCAGTGATTGTATATGTATCATCTGTATAATCAACCTTTGCCCCTAGGGCTTCAAAGCCTTTAATGTGCAGGTCAATTGGCCTTGGACCAAGGTTACATCCGCCAGGCATCTTGATTACTACCTTGCGGTATTTGCCAAGT
Source organism: Erysipelotrichaceae bacterium (assembly GCA_017459795.1). Lineage (GTDB taxonomy): Bacteria > Bacillota_I > Bacilli_A > Erysipelotrichales > Erysipelotrichaceae > RUG521. The sequence goes on from JAFUCG010000002.1 coordinate 26,014, forward strand.
AAGGCACCCATGAAATAGTATGATGCTCTGAGCTTACTGACAGCTTCGATGTCCAATGGTTTATTAACCATGTGACTTGGGTCAATGTATATTTCATCACTCAGAGTGCTGTTTACATCTATTTCAAGGTATTCCAGACATTTTTTAAGACTCTTAACATCAGATATATTTGGTATTCCTACCAGTCTTACAGGCTTGGTTGCCAGTACTGAAGCTGGAATGAGGGCAACAGTTGCGTTTTTAGCCCCAGATACTCTGATTGTTCCGTTTAGAGTATGTCCGCCTTCAATTCTGATTACTTCTTCCATAATGATCTCTCCTTGTGAATTTAGTATATCATATTTTAGGTGTATGAAATGTGAAGAATTACGAGTATAATTGACGCAGTGAAAGGGTGTCACTATGAAACTGTCCGCTAAAAACTACAAATTCTTTGCTGTATATTTCATGATGTTTTTTACAGAAGCATTATCATATTGTCTGCTGATCGCCTTTCTGACCAGCTTGGGCTACAGTGCGACTGAAAGAAGCATTTTCTTTGTCTGCGATGCCATCTTTGGCATGATCGTACAGGTCATTTTCGGTTATCTGTGCGACAGATATCTGACGATCAAAAGATATTATTACATCGGTATGATCATCTATGGCGTGGCAGCTTTCCTCATATACCGAACAACTCAGATGAATTTCTGGCTTCATACCATACTGGTCATGAATCTTGGAGCCTTAATGAGAACGACAAACGGATTAATAGATTCCCTGACTCTGGAAACAAGTGAAGAATGCCGTAATAACTATGGCATCATCAGATCGTTTGGTTCTGTAGGCTGGGCCGTTGGGGCACCTGTAGCAGCAAAAGTAGTTGAATTATTTGGTTATAAGAATCTTGGCGTTGCCTATGTCATAAGTGCCATGATACTTATCATAATAACCTTTAAAGTTAATGATGTCAGAAAGAAGACGGCTAAAAACAGTGTAACATTCGCTGACATAAGAAATCTGATTTCAGATAAGGGATACTTCATTGTCGTAACCATGTTACTGTTATTCTTCATTGTTGATTCAATGCAGAATTATTCAATACCGGATAAGATACTGTTTCTGGGCGGCAGTGAAACGGATGTGGGAAACTACTGGGCTCTGGCTGCCATGATTGAGTTACCTTTATTTCTTTATGGCGGTAAACTGGTAGAACGTTTTGGCGCAATGAAGGTAACTGCCTTTGCCGGATTATTCTATATTATTAAATATGTATTATATGGCCTGGCCAGTGTGGTAGGGCATATGTTCTTAGTTGGCTTATTCCAGTCTGTTACTTATCCGTTATTGGTTGTATCTTCCAAGATACTTGTAAATGAACATACACCTGATCATGTTAAGACCAGCGGCTTACAGCTTGCCTTATCTGTATATGGCGGTGGCAGTGCCTTGATTTCACCATTGTTAAATGGTCTGTTGGAAGATTCTATTGGCATCAGCAATACCATGACGGTAATAGCCGCACTGGCCATTATTCCAACACTGTTCAGTGTATATTTGATAGTTAAAAACAAAAACAAACCTGCTTGAACCAACATGGAGATCATCTGAACAGGCTGCCACTTTCTGGCTGAAGGGTTTCAGTTTTTATGTACAGTAAAACCCTAATGTGCTAAAATGTTGATAGTCAAAAACAGAGGAAATTATGACAGTTCTATTAGATAAAAGAAGTTTAAAAAAGATATTATCTCTTTTGAATCAGGAAGAAATAGTTTCATTTCCCACCGATACTGTTTTTGGTATCGGTGTTATTTATAATAGTGCCAATGCCGTTAATAAAATGAAAATAGCCAAGGGCAGAGATGCCAGTAAGCCGTTTCCATTAATGGTGGCTGATGTAGAGCAGATGGAAGAAGTTGCCTACTTAAGCGACAGAGAAAGAAAGATAGCCGAGAAATACATGCCTGGCGCTTTAACGCTGGTACTTAATAAAAAAGATACAGTAGATGACAGTTTCGTTAACGGTTTTAAGACCATTGCCATCAGAATACCTGATGACAGATTTGCGTTGAGATTACTGAAAAAGGCCGGACCTATGTTTGTGACAAGCGCAAACATGTCAGGTGAGCCGGCTGCCAATACTCATGAAGAAGTACTTGCCCAGTTAGACGGCAGGATCGCTGCCGTGGTAAAGGGTGAGGCCAAGTCACATGTTGCCAGTACGATAATTGACTGTACAGGCAGGGAATTAAAATGTTTAAGAGAGGGAACAATAAGTTTTAAGGAAATCAGGGAGCTAGTACATGAAGGATAGAGAAATCGCAAGAGCAATAAGAAAAGAATTATACAGACAGAAGAATAACATTGAGCTGATCGCTTCTGAGAACTATGCTTCAAGGGATGTACGTGCAGCTAACGGTTCAATTCTGACAAATAAATACGCTGAAGGTTATCCAGGAAGACGTTATTATGGCGGCTGTGTAAATGTTGATACCATTGAAGAACTGGCCAGAAAGAGAATGTGCCAGATATTTGGCGCAGATCATGCCAATGTTCAGCCACACTCAGGATCCCAGGCCAACATGGCTGTCTATTTCAGTGTTCTTAAACCTGGTGATAAGGTTCTGGGAATGGATCTTTCAAGCGGCGGACATCTTACCCATGGTCATCCGTTAAGCTTCTCAGGAAAGCTTTTTGAGTTTGATAGTTATGGTGTAGACAGGGAAACGGAACTCATTGATTATGATGCCCTGGAAAAGAAAGCTCTGGAATTCAAACCTAAGATGATCGTGGCCGGGGCAAGTGCCTACTCACGTTTCATTGACTATAAGAGAATAAGAGAAATATGCGATAAGGTAGATGCCTACATGATGGTAGACATGGCCCACGTGGCCGGGTTGGTAGCTGCTGGCTTACATCCAAATCCATGTGAATACGCTGATTTCGTAACTACCACGACTCACAAGACCTTAAGGGGTCCTAGAGGCGGTGCGATTCTGTGTAAGGCACAGTTTGCCAAGGATCTCGACAGAACCGTATTCCCTGGCATTCAGGGCGGACCTTTGGAAAATACGATTGCCGGTAAGGCAGTATGCTTCTACGAAGCCATGCAGCCGGAATTCGTTGAATATCAGAAGCAGGTAATAAAGAACTGCCAGGTAATGTGTGAAGTATTAAAGGAAAATGGCTTCAGACTGGTAAGCGGTGGCAGTGATAATCATCTGATATTAATAGATGTAAAGGCTTCAGTTGGTTTAACCGGTAAGCAGGCTGAAAAACTGCTTGATGATGTCTGTATTACCTGTAATAAGAATTCCATTCCATATGATGAAGAAAAGCCTGCTTACTGCTCAGGCATCAGAGTTGGAACTCCAGCCATGACAACCAGAGGCTGTAAGGAAGAGGAATTCAGAAAAATTGCTCAGTGGATCGCCGATGTATTAAGGAACCCTGAGGATAAGGAAGTTTTGAATAGAGTGCGTAAGGAAGTCTTAGAGTTAACTAAACGCCTGCCGCTTTATTAACATATTTGGCATAAAGGAGGATTTGTATATGCTGCATGTTTTAGATCATCCAATGATTAAGCACAAACTGACAACCATGAGAAAGATTGAAACAGGAACAAAGGATTTCAGACAGAACCTTGATGAAATTGCTTCATTAATGGCTTATGAAATCACAAAGGATTTCCCAACCAGACCTGTTGAAATCGAAACACCAATGGGAAAGTGCATTGGTCAGGAATTAGATAAGGAAGTTGTATTGGTACCTATCTTAAGAGCTGGCTTAGGCATGGTAAATGGCATTCAGCAGCTCATCCCAACTGCTAAGGTTGGTCATGTTGGTTTATATCGCGATGAAGAAACATTGGAACCTCATGAATATTACGCAAAATTCCCTAAGAACATTGCGAACTCAATCGTTCTTATCTTAGACCCAATGCTGGCAACAGGTGGAAGTGCCAAGGCCGCAATTGACTTCGTTAAGAAGACCGGTGCTACCCAGATTAAGCTGGTTAACCTGGTAGGTGTTCAGGAAGGAATTGACTTAGTAGAAAAATATCATCCGGATGTTGACATTTATCTGGCAGCCAAGGATGAAAAGTTAAATGAAATCGGTTATATCGTTCCAGGCTTGGGCGATGCCGGTGACCGTATTTTCGGAACAAAATAATCTGATCATTAATGGATAAGAAAATACTCGATATTTCGACAAAAGGTGGTTTACTGATAGCCATTCTTTTGGTCGTTGTGGATTACAGAATTACATTGGGGATGATATTGGGCCTGGTGTTTTACCGTCTTTACTACATGTTACTTACAATGAGCATTGAAGACCAGATCGATGTTCCTTCGGAAGTAAAAGCCCGCAATATCGGTGCAGTAGCCCTAAGACTTTTGTTACTGGCGTTTCCGATGCTGGTGAGTTTTGTAATTCCGGAAATCTTTAATATCTGGGGAGTATTTTTCGGATTACTGGCATTTAAGATCACCGTTTATGCCTATGGTGTCATAAAGAGGTAATCAAAGTATCAGAGGGAGTTTTCAATCTATAAAGATTGAAAAATTAATATTATTAGTAGTAATATAGAAACGTAAAAATTTTTATTGTTTTTGGAAGGGAAGGTGAGAGTCATGTTTGAGATACAGGGTACAGTTTTCTATATCGCCATCGTATGTCTGGCTATACTTGTATTCCTATTAATATTAAACATGAAACTAAAAAAGTTTGATCCGTTAGATGAGCCAAAGGGCTTGGTTCTGATGGCAATGATGGGTGTTAACTTCATAGAAAACATGCTGAAGAAAGACACTAATAAGGAAATGACAGAGAAACTTGGACCTTACCTTGCTTTCCTGTTCATCTACATTTTCATTGCGAACATATCAGGTTTGTTTGGAATAACGCCGCCGACATCAAATTACAGTGTAACTCTGACTCTGGCTGCCATTACCTGTATCATGATTGAGGTTTATTCAATCAAGTACAATGGGGTAAAAAGCTATGTCAAGAAACTGTTTGAGCCACTGGCACCGTTTGTTGTCATTAACATCATCAGTAAGGTAGGTACTTTACTGTCACTGTCGCTGCGTCTGTTCGGTAACATCATCGCCGGATCTATTCTGATGAGTGTAGTTTATCAATTACTGGCAAGGGTATCAGCCTTGATTCCGGTAATTGGCAAGTTTAACTTTATAGGGGTTATTGTTTGCTCGGTATTACACATGTATTTTGACTTGTTTGCCGGAGCAATGCAGACATATTTATTTGGAACACTGACAGTTGCGTTCATCAGTAACGAACTGCCGGAAGAAGCTAAAGGAAAATAGGAGGATATTATGGAAAAAGGACTTATTGCTATCGCTGCTGCATTAGCTGTTATGACAGGTATGGTTACTGGTATTGGTGAAGCCAGTGTTGCCAGACAGGCTGTAGAATCAATCGGAAAGAATCCGGATGCTGCTGACAAGATCAGAAGCATGGCTATCTTAGGCGCTGCCATTTCAGAAACCTGTGCCATTTACGGCATGCTTGTTGCCTTCCTTATCATATTCGTTTTAGGAGCATAATATTGTGGATATTATATCAGTAATTGAAAATCTGATGCCTAATCCACTGACTGTAATCACACAGCTGTGTGCAACTTTGTTAATGTTCATCTTATTAAAGAAACTGGCTTGGAATCCAGTTAAGAAGATCATGGCTGAACGTACAAAGTTTGAACAGGATAAGCTCATTGAAGCTGAAAATCTTAGAAAAGAAAATGAACAGCTGAAGGAAAGACTCGATGAGGAATTGAAGAAGGCAGATCAGACAGCTCAGGAAACAATTGAAAGGGCTCAGAAGGAAGGCCAGAGACTTAAGGATGAGCTGATCGAAGAAGGCAAGCAGCGTTCTCAGCAGATCGTGAACGATGCTCAGCACAATGCAGAATTACAGAAAGCCAAACTGCTTGATGAAATGCATGATGACATCGTAGATGTTGCTTTAAGTGCAACTGAAAAGATGTTAGGCGAACGTCAGAACGATAAGACAAACCGTCAGATCGTTGATGATTTTATTAAGGAAGTATCAAAGAAATGAGTTTAGATACAAAGCGCTATGCTCAGGATCTTTTGGAGATGGCCAGACAGGAAAATAAGGAGGATCTTTATTTTCAGCAGTTCAGGTTATTGAACGATGGCTTTAATTCATCAGATTCATTGAGAAAATACATTGACAGTGACCAATATACTTCACAGGAAAAGAAAGATAAGCTTGTGGAGACTTTTGGTGATGCTTTGGACACTAGTGTTTTAAATACCTTTTTCCTGGTTAGTAAAACCATAAATAAAAGTCATACTGAACTTCTGTTAATACATGATTTCATTCAGCATTATTATCAGATCAGAGGTATTCTGTTTGGAACAGTCTACACTGTTAACAAATTAGATGAAAAATCAGTAGAGGACATTGAAAAGGCCATTTCTGACCGCCTTGAACATCCTGTTAAGCTTGAAAACAAGCTTGACGCAGACATGGTTGGCGGCATTAAGGTAGTTGTTGACGACTACGTATGGGATGGCTCATACAAGACAAGACTTAAGAACATGCGTGAAAATCTCACTTCAGGCATTCAGGAATATGCCAGCACTGAGGAGATCGGCAGAGTTATTAAGGAAAAAATCAAGAAATTTGACATCGGTGACAAGGTTGAACTGCAGTCATCTGATACTGTAGGTTATGTTGAAACAGTCGCTGATGGAATCGTCAAGGTTAAGGGCTTAGCCAAGGCAATGGCCGGCGAAATTCTGGAAGTCGGTGATACTGAAGCCATGGTCATGAACCTTGAAGAAGACAGCATCGGTGCCGTATTACTCGGCGATGAAGTTGAAGTAGTTGAAGGCCAGCAGGTCGTAAGTACCGGCAGGATCATTGAAGTTCCGGTTGGCGATACAATGTTAGGCAGAGTTGTAAATGCCTTAGGTAACCCAATAGACGGAAACGGTCCAATCAGACCTTCAGCATTCTATCCAATTGAAAGAACTGCTCCTGGTGTTATTTCCAGACAGTCAGTAAGTGAATCTCTGGAAACAGGCATTAAGGTCATCGACTCAATGATCCCAATCGGCAAGGGCCAGCGTGAGCTGATCATCGGTGACAGACAGACCGGTAAGACAGCCATTGCCGTTGATGCGATCATTAACCAGAAGGGCAAGGATGTTAAATGCATTTACGTTGCCATCGGTCAGAAGGCATCAACAGTTGCTCAGATCGTTGAAAAACTGAAACAGAACGGTGCCATGGAATATACGACTGTCGTATGTTCAAGTGCATCTGAGCTGGCTTCATTACAGTACATCGCTCCATATGCCGGCTGTGCAATCGGCGAATACTGGATGGAACATGGCCAGCATGTTCTGATCGTTTACGATGACTTAAGCAAGCATGCCATCGCATACAGAACATTATCATTACTGTTAAGAAGACCTCCGGGAAGAGAAGCCTTCCCAGGTGATGTATTCTATCTGCATTCAAGATTACTGGAAAGAAGCGCTAAGCTTTCTGATGAATTAGGCGGCGGTTCAATGACGGCTTTACCTATCGTTGAAACATTGTCCGGGGACATCAGTGCCTATATTCCAACCAATGTAATTTCCATTACAGACGGTCAGATCTTCTTGCAGACAGAATTATTTAACAGTGGTAACAGACCGGCTGTTGACAGTGGCTTAAGTGTATCACGTGTCGGCAGTGCCGCTCAGAGCAAGGCCATGAAGAAGGTTTCAGGTTCTCTGAAACTGGAACTGGCTCAGTATCAGGAAGTACTGGACTTTGCTCAGTTCGGCAGTGATCTGGATGCCGCAACCAAGAAAACGATCAACCATGGTCAGAGACTGATGGCCTTATTGAAACAGCCACAGTATTCACCATATTCAATTGAAGATCAGATCATCATACTGTTCGCTGCTCAGAAAGGCTATGTTGAAGACATCAGACTTAACAGAGTAGAAGACTATGAAAAGCAGCTGCTTGTAGAAATGCACAGCAGACATGCAGATCTGGTAAATGAATTAAAAGAAAAGAAGATCTTTACTGATGAGCTTACAGCCAAACTGGAAGATGCCATCATGAAGTTCTCAGACACATATCGCAGAGCAGGTAACGGAGTTAACTAATGGCAGGACAAATCAGCAGTATCAGACGTCAGCTCAGGTCAATACGCTCCACTCAGAAGATTACCAATGCGATGGCACTGGTATCAACTGCCAAACTGCAAAAGCAGAAGGGCGTAATGCATGATAATAATGAGTATTCCCAGGCTTACCAGGAAATGATTTTAACTGCGCTTTCAGCCAGGGGTACTAAAGACGAGTCTAACATTTACTTCAATGATAACGGTGCTGATAATCCATTACACATTGTCATAACCAGTAACTCTGGATTATGCGGCTCATACAACATGGATCTGTTGAAATATGTACAGAAGTATATAAGCAAGAATGAACCTATCTTCGCAATAGGAACATACGGCATTAAGTGGCTGGATGAAAACGACTATCTGGTCATCAGAAGGTATAACGAATTAGATAACGCAAATACGTCAATCATTAATAAGATGATAAATGACATAATTACCCTTTATCAGGAAAAGGAAGTATCGTATGTTGACATTGTTTATACCCAGTATGTCAACACACTGACTTTCCAGCCTTCTACTTTCCCATTACTGCCGTTACACATACCGGATGAGCTGGAACCAAAAGACATTGAATTAGTTCCTGACAAGGAAACACTGTTCAGTTATCTGGTTCCAAGATATATTAATTCGGTAGTATATGCTACATTCCTGGAAGCAAAGACAAGTGAACATGCGGCCAGAAGAAGTGCAATGGACGCAGCCAATAACAATGCCAGAGAGTTAATTGAACAGATTCAGTTACATTACAATCAGGCCCGTCAGGCGGCTATTACGCAGGAAGTTAATGAAATCACTGCGGGTGCTGACGCACTGTAGAAAGGAGTCACTATGGTAGAAAATTATGGAGAAATAGTACAGGTAATCGGACCGGTATTGGATATCAGGTTCGCTGATCATCTGCCAAAGCTATACAACGCTATTAACATTCCTTTTGAGGATTCCTTCATTACAGCTGAAGTTGAGCAGCACATCGGTAATGACAAAGTCAGATGCATTGCCTTAACTCAGACAAACGGTCTGGTAAGAGGCATGAAGGCAATTGATACCGGTGAACCTATTCAGGTACCGGTAGGAAGAGAAACCTTAGGCAGAATGTTCAACCTTTTGGGCAAGCCTATCGACGGTTTGGCAGAACTTGATGCTTCTGTTCAGAAGGAATCAATACACAGAAACGCTCCAAGTTTTGAAGAGCAGCAGACTGAAGTTGAAATCATGGAAACAGGCATTAAGGTAATTGACTTATTATGCCCATACATCAAAGGCGGTAAGATTGGCTTATTCGGCGGTGCCGGTGTAGGAAAGACCGTTCTGATGCAGGAAATGATTCACACCATCGCTACTGAGCACAATGGCTTATCCGTTGTTGCAGGTGTTGGTGAAAGAACAAGAGAAGGTAACGACCTGTATTTTGAAATGAAGGATTCAGGCGTTCTGGATAAGACAGTTCTGGTATATGGACAGATGAATGAATCTCCTGGTGCCAGAATGAGAGTAGCATTAAGTGCTTTAACCATCGCAGAACATTTCCGTGATGTTGACAAGCAGGATATCTTACTGTTCATTGATAACATTTACCGTTTCTCCCAGGCCGGTTCAGAAGTATCTGCATTATTAGGCAGAATGCCTTCAGCCGTAGGTTATCAACCTACTTTGGCTACTGAAATGGGCCAGTTACAGGAACGTATTACTTCAACCAAGAACGGAAGTATTACCAGTATTCAGGCAATTTACGTACCAGCCGATGACTTAACAGACCCGGCTCCGGCTACAACATTCGCTCATTTGGATGCTAAAACCGTATTGGACAGAAAGATTGCTTCATTAGGCTTATATCCGGCTGTTGACCCACTTGAATCAAGCAGCCGTGCTCTGGACCCTAACATCGTTGGTAAGGAACACTATGAGGTAGCTCAGGGTGTATTACAGATCTTACAGAGATATAAGGACCTTCAGGACATTATCGCCATCTTAGGCATGGATGAACTGTCTGATGAAGACAAGGTCATCGTAAACAGAGCCAGAAGAATCAGAAACTTCCTGTCACAGCCATTCTCAGTCGCTGAAAAGTTCAGCGGTTACGAAGGCAAGTTCGTACCAATTAAGGATACGGTAAGAAGTTTCAGAGCAGTTCTTGACGGCAAGTATGATAAGTATCCTGAACAGGCATTCATGTTTGTTGGCGCAATTGAAGACGTTGAAGAGAAAGCTAAGCAACTGGGGTAAAACCAAATGTTTACTCTGAAGGTAATTACTTACAGAGGAGTGCTTCCTCTGATGCATCTTGATTCGATAAATCTTCCTACTCCTGATGGCAGAAGAGGAATATTGCCGAATCACATGCCAATCATGACACCGGTGGACATAGGAGTAATGTATCTTACTGAAAATGGTAAGAGAAAGAAATATACTGTTGATGGCGGCATGTTCTATTTTGAGAACAATGAAGCAACACTTCTGACAGGTTCTGTTGAAGATGCTGAATTCATTGACATTGCCAGAGCAAAGGCAGCTCAGTTAAGAGCTGAGGAAAGACTAAGAACATCACAGACTGAGTATGACATCAACAGAGCAAGAATTGCCTTGAATAAGGCCATAAACAGAATAAACGCAAAGGAACAGGATTAAGGCTTTCAATGTTGAGAGCCTTATTTGTATGTTAGAATTGTGATGAGGAAAAGCGCATGAATAACAGGGAAATAAAGGAAATTCTGTACAGTAAAAGTGAACATGGCTATCAACAGTTCACTTCTTCTCTGACTCCTGATGGTAAATACCGTTTTCTGGGAGTAAGAATTCCTGCCTTAAGAGAAATTGCCAGATGGCTGGTAAAGGAAGATGGGATCAAGGCTTTAAATAATTTATCTGATGACAGCTTTGAAGAACTGTTATTACAGGGCTTTGTCATCGGTTATTGTAAAATGCCGTTTGAGGATAAGAGATCATATGTCCTTGATTATCTTGATAAGTGCGACAGCTGGAGTCTCATAGACAGTTTCGTGTCAACGATAAAGCTAAATAAAATAGACAGAGAAAAATGCTGGAAGTTTCTTAATGATATTAAGTCAATTGATAAACCATATTATATAAGATATGTATTAGTAACAATGCTTAACAGATATCTTGATGATGATCATATAGATGATGTATTAAGATATACCGTCAGTATTAAATCTGATCATTATTATGTGGAAATGGCCCAGGCATGGTTACTTGCGACTGCCTGCATTAAATATAATGATTCAGTGATCGACATTCTGAAAGAAGAAAAACTGAATGACTTTGTCCATAACAAGACCATTCAGAAAGCCATTGAATCATATCGCATTACAGAAGAACAGAAAACAGTTCTCAGGAGTCTTAGAAAATGAACATAAAGGAAATAGCCCGTATCATATTACACTTTGGAACATTTGCGTTCAGCTTTTATTGCCTGTCAGGGCTTGATTTAAGTAAAATCATGCTTAAGACACCGCAGCGCAATACCAAGGCTCAGGTACTGTTGTTAATGATGTCTATGGCACTAGGATATCTGGTTGCCCAGTTCATATTAGCCATCATGTACCGCTTAGGGTAAGTAATGTTAAGGCTGCCTGGGCAGCTTTTTTCATGCAAAAACCACCTTGCTGTGGTCTATAGTACTTTCTTAACCATATCAGGTATTTCTGCGAATGTTGAAACCGTGTATTCAGGATCAATTGCCTCGCCAAAGCCATAGCTGGCAAAGATGAATGGTACATTGGCGTTTGCGGCATAAACCTGGTCGTCTCTTGTATCACCAATGTATACTGCCTTATCAATGTTGTTTCTTTCTATCAGAATCTTCAGGTTTTCCGTCTTGTTAAGATTGGTATCCCCATGACAGATGTGATCAGCGAAAACTCCTTCGGTATGGCTTGTAGCAATGTATGATTCAACATAGCCCTTTCCAGCATTGGTCAGTATCATTAGCAGGTAGTCATCACGCAGCTTATTAATGGTTTCGATTTCTTCTGGATAAAGGTCACCGCCTTTAACTTTCAGATATTCCATTTGCGTGTTATAACACTCTTCTGTTAGTCTGACCTTTTTTTCTTCTCCCAGATAAGAAAAGAATATGTCACCTATTTCCGGTAATGACTTACCCAGAATTGATTCAATATCCTCAATGCTGAGAAGTTTATATCCATATTTTGCCAGAACGCTGTTCCAGGAATCCTTAATGACATTCTTGGCGTCCCATAATGTTCCATCTATGTCAAATATTACTGCTTTTCTCATTTTTTAATTCCCCTTATCATTATAATTAAACTTCCCCTTATCATTATAATTAAACTTAATGGCGAAAAACAGTGAATTAATGTATACTTAATTCTGGTGATTAGATGGATATTATGTATTTTGTTGCACCGTTATTGTTATCGGCCATATTGATCTGGCCGGTAAGAATGGTCGCAAAAAAATTTAATTTATATGCGAAGGAAAACAAGCGTACCATTCACCACGGTAAGATTCCAAGAATCGGTGGTGTTGCAATATATCTTTCCTTCATGGTTTTTTCAATGCTCTTTGTCAAGGAGAACAGAACATTTGACGGTCTTATTATCGGTGCTTCCATCGTGTTCATTGGCGGCTTAACTGATGACATCTTTGACATAAAGCCTATATTCAAGATCTTTTTCCAGTTTGCGGCAACTACTGCACTGGTATTCATTGGCAATGTATATCTTAATGAAATCAACCTGCCGTTTGGCATCGTATTAAGAATGCCGTTACTTGGCTATATCGTTACTTATCTCTGGGTAATAGGCATAACCAATGCGCTTAACCTCATTGATGGCTTAGATGGTTTAGCCGGGGGCTTCAGCATCATTGTCCTAATGACCATAGCCATCTTAACAACGGTTATTCACCAGCGTAATGTATTCATACTGTGTCTGGTAATGGCTGGAGCTACCATGGGATTTCTGTTTTATAACTTCCATCCTGCCAGCATATTCATGGGGGATTGCGGCTCACAGTTATTAGGTTACTTCATTTCATCAATTGCCTTATACGGTTTCAAGAGTACAACATTCATTACTCTTGGTGTACCGATCATTCTTCTGTTCATTCCGATTTTCGATACATTCTCGGCAATCATCAGAAGAAAGCTCAAAGGCGAGAGTATTTCAACTCCTGACAAGAGCCATTTCCATCATGTCTTAATGAATGGCATGGGCTTAGGTCAGGTAGGTGCAGTATTAACTATCTACATCGTTACCGCATTGTTTGGCTTAACAGCCTATCTGTATGTATATGATGAAAAGCTTGGTGTTACATTACTGGTAATGCTGATCATTCTCTTTGAAATATTCATTGAATATACCGGAATGATATCACCGAAATACCGTCCGATCCTTTCATTAATGGACAGATTAACGGAACATAGTAAGGAAAACAGAAATAATTAGGTAAAAACATTTAACCCTCACTAATGATAATTAGGAGGGTTTTATTATGGAATTGACAGAGTTAAAAAGCATAGGTAAGAAGGCCTATGATGATGAGGCAATAAAATATCCGGTTTTACGTGAAGCCATAGAAGACTACATTGTTAATGTAAAGAACGAGTATCGGGCTATGAATGCCAAACAGGCCAGAGACAGCTTATTAAGTGAATACAACTATCAGATGAGAGCTAAATTAAAATCAAGCAGAAGCTTTGGCTTGGACATATCAGCCGGTGACATCTGTTATATAGACTATGGCAAGGCTTATATTTCAGAAGTTGGTTACCAACATTTCGGTCTTGTTTTAAAGGTATTTTGTGGCAAGGCCTTTGTGATTCCCATGACTTCAAATGCGGTAAACTATGAACTTGCCTATGATCCAATCAGTAACCCAACAGGCTTAAGGCATCTGATGCGTTTGGGAAAGATGGATGGATTATACAAGTATTCAGTATTATTCCTGAATGACGGCAAGTTCATTAACACGGCCAGAATAATAGACATAAAATCACACCTTGATGTGGACAGTGAATTATTCAGGCAGATCTTTGAAAGGTTCATTGACTGTCTCAGATAGAAATCAGGTAATAATAATGATAATATAAAAATATGAATATGAAGATTGATCTGCCGCAGGACAGAAAGTATTTATTAGGCATCTCAGGGGGCTGTGACTCAATGGCTCTTCTTTCTTTATGCTTAAGGGCTAAACTTGATGTCGTTGTGTGTCATGTTAATTATAAGAAAAGAAAGTCCGCTGATGATGAGGAAGTAATGGTCAGAGAGTATTGCGAAAAACATGATATTCCTTGTCATGTACTTTATCCTCACAAAACTGATAACAGTAACTTTCAGATGTGGGCCAGAGAAGCCAGATATGAATTCTATAAGGATGTTTATGAAAGGGAAAACTGTGATGCCTTATTATTGGGGCATCAGAAGGATGACCATCTGGAAAACTATCTGATGGCCTTAGAAAGAGGTTCTCATGGCTGGTACTATGGAATACAGAAGGAAACCAGACACCATGAGATGAACATCATCAGACCTTTATTGGATTACCGTAAAGCAGAAACAAGAAGCTATTGTGAAGAAAACAATGTTCCATATCATGATGATGAATCCAACTTTACTGACGACTATCAGCGTAATAGGATCCGTCGTTCCCTGGTTGAACCAGCATCTGAAGAACAGATCAGTGAATGGATGCAGGAAATTGAAGAGTTTAACCATAAACAGAAGAACAAACTGTTACACTTTGAAGAGACTTATGACAGTAAGGAATTAAAGATCAGTGATTTTCGTAACGAAGAAAACAAGGAAGATCTTCTCAGATGGTTCTTATGGAAACATGATGGTTCAATGAGCTTTTCTTCCCGTCAGTTAACCACCATAACAAGCAACATCCTTAATACCGATAAAAACGGGTATGTGGGACTGGAGAATGACAATGTACTGGCTTTTGAGTACGGCGTAATGTATGTCTATGACAAACAGGAAGACTATGAATATGTCATAAATGAATTAACCTGCTTCTCAACCCCATACTTTACCCTGGCGGATAAAGGCAGAAAGATAGAGCAGCTGACCGTGGAAGCTGAGGACTTTCCACTAGTTATCAGAAACTGGAAACCTGATGATACCATAGAGCTAAGATTCGGTCATAAGAAGGTTTCAAGATTCTTAATTGACCGTAAAATAAAGCGTAAGGACAGGGAAACATGGCCGGTTGTGGTAAACGCCAAAGGCGAAGTAATCTTTGTCTGTGGACTGGGTTGTGATGTTCGACATTTCTCTATTAATGCAAATTTGTTTGTGATAAAATAACTATATTGTCGAAAGGAAACAGTTATGATTAAAGACGATTTAAAAAAGATTCTTGTATCTGAAAAGGAAATAATTGAAAGATGTGAGCAGTTAGGTAAGCAGCTGGATAAGGATATTGCGGCAATGAGAAATCCTGTGCTTTTTGTCGGCATCTTAAAGGGAAGCGTTCCTTTCATGGCTGAACTCATTAAGCATATTGATTCAGATATTGAAATGGACTTCATGGCTGTATCCAGTTACAGTGGCACAGAGTCTGTAGGTGACATCAAAATCATCAAGGACCTTGACCATTCAATCAAGGGAAGAGACCTGGTTCTGGTAGAAGACATTGTAGATACAGGCACTACAATTAAAGAATTGAAGAAATTATTATATAATAAAGGGGCACACGAAATTAAAGTAGTTACGTTATTGGACAAACCTTCAA
>JAFUCG010000077.1 GCA_017459795.1 Erysipelotrichaceae bacterium
CTGTAAGTTCTCCAGTTTCAGCTGAAGCAGAAACTCAATTGTTTCCTCTCTGTTTCTATCCATGTTTTCACCCGATTCCGTATAATTATATAATAATAATTTTCGAGTGTAAACCTTGAAACCTAGTCCTTGGAGAATGACTTGACCATTTCCTTGAACTGTCTTCCTCTTACTTCATAGTTAGGGAACTGATCCCAGGAAGCACAGGCCGGTGACAGTAAGACTACTTCTCCCTTAACGGCGTTTCCCTTTGCCGCATTCAGAGCTTCAAACATGTTTTCATATAATCTTACATCATCATGTAATGGAACAAACTGCATCTTTGTATCGCCATAGGCATACATTGTCTTTACGTTGCCCAAGTATGGCTTTAAGCCGTCAAAGCCTGTCTTCTTGTCATAGCCGCCTACCAATAAGTGGATTGGGCAGCTGAATGACTTCAGAGCCATGATGGTTGAATCAACATTTGTGCCCTTGGAATCGTTATAATACTTGACTCCGTTTATTTCATCAACATATTCAATGCGGTGTTCAACACCCTTGAAATGTTCAAGTATCTGCTTGATGTCAGCTGGCTTTACTCCTAATAAATAAGCCATGCAGCCGGCGATCATTGCGTTTTCAACGTTATGCATGCCCGGTAATGGGAACTGATCAAGATCAAACAGCTCAACATCCTTGTAGTATGCCTTGCGGTCCTTAATGTGCAGATCAACGTCTTCCCTTACAAGTGAGAAATCAATTACCTGACACTTTACGTCAGTTGTATACTTAACGACGTTTTCATCATCAACATTTCTGATGAAATAATCGTTTTCATCCTGATTCTTATAGATCAGAGTCTTGGCTCTGTAATAGGTGTCAACATCACCAAAATAGTCAATGTGATCCGGTGTCAGGTTCATGATTACGGAAACCTGCGGATGGAAACTTGGACAGCCAATCAACTGCAATGCCGCAATTTCAATGGCCAAAGACAAGTTTTCACCATCATGTTCACTTACAAAATCACATAACGGTAAGCCCATGTTACCGACATAGCCGTTTTTCTCATCAAGGCTTTTCAATAATGTTCCTAACATCATTGTGGTAGTAGTCTTGCCGTTTGTACCTGTAATGGCACCCAGCTTGATCTGTGGCTGATTTTTCAAGGCGATCTCGGTTTCATTAAGCATCTGATAACCCTTGTCAACGAAGTGCTTTACAAATGGCACGCTGTACTTGATGCCCGGGTTTTTGACAATGAATTCATAGTCAATTTCCTTCAGACAGTCAGGATGACCGTTATCGAAAACCCTGATACCAAGATCTTCCAGTTCTTTCTTTTCCTTTATTGCCTTAGCGTCTGTAAGATAGATCGTGTAGCCCTGTCTGTTTAAGAACTTAGCTACGGAAATACCTGATAAGGCCGCTCCAATTACCAATACGTTACTCATATTACATGAATGCCCCCATAACAAATCCAATGATGCTTAAGAATGCGCCAATGGTCCAGAACAGATAAACTACCTTCTGTTCATCCATGCCACCTAACTCAAAGTGGTGATGGATCGGGGCCATTCTGAATAATCTCTTGCCATGAGTTAACTTGAAATATCCTACCTGTAAGATTACGGAAACAGCTTCCATGACGAATACGCCGCCAATGAAGATCAGAGCGATCTCTTCCTTGGTTACCATGGCTACGGCAGCCAGTAAGCCACCTAAGGCCAAAGAACCGGTGTCACCCATGAATATCTTTGCCGGATGCATGTTGTATTGCAAGTAACCGATAAGGCCTCCTATTACGGCGCATAAGAAGATGGCAATGTCATATTCCTCAATACGGACACAGAAATAGATGAATGGCAGTAAGGCCAGTAAGACTAACCCAGCACATAAGCCATCCAGGCCGTCAGAAAGGTTTACGGCATTACTTTCACCGGTAAACATGATGAATACAACAATGTAATAGAAAATACCCAGATCAAGGTAAACGTTCAGAAAAGGAACGATAACCAGAGAGTTTGTTACATTACGGTAGATTATGTAGAAAACAACGGCAAGTACTGACTGCATCAGAAACTTAACAGATGGTTTTAAGCCGTCATTGTTTTTCTTTACGACAATCAGAAAATCATCGACAAAGCCGATGAATCCATATCCTATGAAAGCCAGCAAGACAACTAAGAAGCCTACTGAGTGAATTGCGTTGAAGTTAACGATCAGAGAAGAGATGATGCTTGAAAAGATAAAGACCAGACCACCCATTGTCGGTGTTCCGGTTTTAGCCTTATGTGATTGCGGCCCTTCCTCACGGACTGTCTGTCCGAATTTCAGTTTATGCAGAAATGGTATGGCTTGCGGGTAGGCAATTAACGAAATGCCTAGTGACAATACCATGGCCAATAACATCTTTCCAAGTACCATAATAAAACCTCCGAAATCGAATACATATTATAGCATCATTTCAGGCATTTACAATTACTCTAATTTGACAGTTATCTGAGATGATGAGTTTATTAATTCTCCTGCCGCTATGCTTTGTGATGTTACAAAGCCGGAGCCATCCAATACTACCTCAATGCCGGTCAACTCCCAGAAAGCCGTAACTTCCTTTCGCGACCAGCCGATCATGTTCGGCATTTCAAAGTCATTGCCGCCCATTAATAATATTACCCTTTGCTTGGATATTAACGTTGTACCTTCCAATGGATACTGGGCTAAGACGGTTGAACCGCTTCCCAGCTTTACAATGTCAATGTCCATTGAATTAAGCTTGTTATTGGCATACTGTTCACTATGGTTGATCAGATTAGGCATGCCGTCTTCATATACTACTCTAGGTGTTACTTCTTCACGTTTTGAAGCACCTGGTCTGTCATAGAGATTGTAGACATCGGCGCAGGTTCTTTCGAGCTGCTGCCAGACGTCGTGGTTATGAGTGTAGTAGGCATCGCTGTCCTTTACACACATGTAAATGATTAATTCCGGATCATCAGCCGGCATCATGACTACGGCACTGTGGATTGAACGGTTACCATATTCACCATTACTGTCAACTACTTCGGCAGTACCGGTCTTGATGGCGATTCTGACACCGTCAATGTAATAGTAACGGCCTGAACCGTCATAGTTAGGGTCACTGGTCTTTTCCATCATCTGCAAGATGGTCCTGGCTGTTGATTCAGATACTGGCTGGCCGGTATATTCCGTTTCACCATGATATACCGTTTCCCCGGTCTGAGAGTCAACAATCTTATCAATGATATATGGCTTAACCATCTTACCGCCATTGGCGAAGGCACTGTAGCCCTGCATTACCTGTAAGGCGGTAAATGAACTACCCTGTCCATATGTGGTGGTAGCTACTTCAGTTACGTAGGTCATGTTCTTGACGCCTTCAGCTTCATATGGAATGCCTAAAATGCCAATTGGCTTGAAGAAGCCGAAGTTTTCCATGTACTGTTCATAGGTATCTCTGTCAACGTATTTTTCAAGCAGGCTTACAGCACCAGTATTTAAGGAAGCTGCGAAGCCATACCAGTAGTCAACCGTACCGTATGTCCAACCACGGAAGTTGGTGATCGTATTTACGTAGTTTGGTGCGTACCAGTATAATCTTTCAATGTTACCGTCGGCCTTTTCACCGATCATGAAGTTGCTGGAATCAAAGGTGTCGTTTGGATCAAGTCCGCCATAGTCAATGGCAGCTGCGTAGGCAAATGTCTTCATGGTAGAACCAGGTTCATATGCCAGCATCGCATTCAGATCCTGATAGTCCTTGATATCCAATGTATTCTGGTTATAGGTCGGGTAACAGTCGTAACCGACAATCTTGCCGGTCTTGGCTTCCATGATGATGCCCCAGGCTGATTCTGTTGACCAGCCTAAGTCATATGATTCAACCAGAGCACTTTTTAAGGCACTTTGGATACGGTCATCAAGTGTCAGGTAAACATCGTTACCGTTAACGGCCGGGGTATTTTCAATTACCTGGCCAACGATGCTGTTACCGGTTGTATCACGGTAGTATGACTGCTTGCCAGGAGTACCGGTCAAATAGTCGTTAAGATCGGCTTCAATGCCAGTCTTACCCTGTAAGGTGTTTGCGCCACCGTCTTCAGCATAGGTATAACCGGCAAAGCCGATGAGGTGTGATGCATATGGTGTATAAGGGTAATATCTGCCCTTTACTCTTTCAAATTCAATGCCGTTTAATTCCATAGCTTCGATTTCTTCCTTCTTTTCCGTTGAGATGCCTCTGCCGGCAGCGCCAAGATAAGTCATGAAGACATCCTGAGACATTAAGTCTTCCAGTTCCTGCTGATCAGCGCCTAATACTGCGGCCAGCTTTTCAGCGGTACCCTTAACATCGTCAACGTAGTACGTGCCCAGGTTGTTGCCTGGACGATCCGGTGAAACATAGGCAATTACGTCCCAGGCTTCAATGTCCTGAGCTAAGACTGCCCCACGGTTATCGAATATCTTGCCTCTGGAGGCTGGAATTATTTCATCTTCGACATATGAAATGCCGTTATAGTCATTTAAGTTGATGCCGCTGTTCATGTGAATGCCCTTGACATCGATTAAAAGGACATTGAACAAACACAATGCCCCTAGTGAAAACGCTATTGCTGAAATGATAAGTATCTTCACATTCTGCCTGAACATAACAGAACCTACTCGTTGACTGTGAAGACTACGTTGTCATTTACGTACATACCAGAGTCTAATTTTCCCATGACTCTATCATAATTGCTTAAGTCTCTGACTTCAAGTTGTAAAAGCTCATTTGACTGTCTGACAGAAGCAATTTGATACTCATAGTCCTGTCTGGCGATGTCAAGTGATACGTTAAGAGACTTTAAAACGATGCTGCTGACTAAAAAAGCCACGAATGTAAACATGAAGGTCACAAAAACGAGTCCTGAAACCTTTAATTTTCTTCTGTGTGTTTTCTTAACTGTAGTTGCCTTCTTCATAATACATTCCTTCTTTCTATTACCCTTAACTTTGCACTGTGAGCTCTGTGGTTTTCTTCCAGTTCACTTTCTTCAGCCGTGATCGGCTTTTTATTTACCAGAATGAATCTGGCCTGTGGTATTTCCTCTGCCTTAAGAGGAATTCGCTTATCTATTAGTGGAGGCTGGCTATTGGATTTGAATATTTGCTTGACTATTTCGTCTTCTAGGGAGTGAAAACTTATGACTGCCAGCCTGCCACCTGGTTTCAACAGATTTAACGCTCCTTGTAGTCCGGATTTCAGATTATCCAGTTCGTGATTTACTTCAATTCTTAATGCCTGGAAGGTCTGCTTTGCCGGATGGCCCTGCCTGCTTAACACTTTGTTTGGCAAGGCTGATTTAATTACTTCAACCAGTTGCCCGGTTGTTTCAATCGGCTTTTCTGCCCGCTTTGCTTCGATTTTACGGGCGATTTGCTTGGCGAAGGATTCTTCACCGTACTGATACAAAATCCTCACCAGATCGCTGTAGGAATACTCATTAACGATTTTATAAGCGTCCAGTGATTGATTACGGTCCATTCTCATGTCGAGTCTGGTGTCATAGCGGTAAGAGAAACCTCTTTCAGGGTCATCAAATTGTGGTGATGAAACCCCTATGTCCAATAAGACACCGTCTACTTCATATACTCCTAACTCATTCAGTTCCTTCTGCATGTCGGCGAAGTTTGCCTTGATGAGTGTGAAGTTATGATTTATCTTTCCCAGCCTGCTTCTTGATTCTTCTATGGCCTGCTGATCGATATCAAAGCTGTATAAATGTCCGGTTGTTAATCTCTTTAGAATCTCGCTGCTGTGGCCCCCTCTGCCTAATGTGCCATCTACGTAGATGCCATCAGGTTTGATGTTAAGCATGGAAACTGTTGTTTCCAGCATTACACTTACATGTTCCATTAGAGGCTTTCAGAAATTCTTTCTATCTCTTCATCAGTCAGTTCGTTGTTGTAAGCTTCCCACTTATCTTCCGGCCACAGTTCAACATGGTCACCTGCACCAATGAATACACAGTTTTTCTTGAGATCTACTTTCTGAATAAGACTTGCCGGTACCAGGATCCTGCCCTGTGCATCGAACTGTACGTCCTGGGCTGCACTTGTCAGAATTCTTATCATGTTACGGGTATTTGCTTTATTGTCGGGTTGGTTGATTATCTGCTCGTACTTCTTTTTCCAGGTGTCTTCAGTGTAGATAGCCAAGCAGCCGTCAGTATAGTAACGGTTCACAATAATAGTATCGCCAAGCTCACTACGGAACTTTGCAGGTACAGCTATTCTGCCTTTAGCGTCTAATTTGTTACGATATTCGCCTAAAAACACTGAATTCTCCCCACTTTCCGACACTTTTCCCAACTTTTCACCACTATTGTATAAAATTTAGGTATATTTGTCTATAAAATATTCGAAATTTAGGGCATAATTTTTTGATTTTTTGCATAAAAAAACCTCATCGTAATGATGAGGTCATTTACTTGAATTTAATTATGTTTTTTACTTGTTTTTACGGCAGAAATCGACGAAATAATCGATTATCTTTTTGGCATCTTCATCATAGTCATACATGATTTCCGGATGCCACTGAACACCGAAATTAAACCTTGCTCCAGGTAACTGTAAGCCTTCAATTACACCGTCTTCACTGACCGCTACGGTCTTGTATATTTCGTTTGCACTGACCATTCTTCTGTGGAAGCTGTTAACGGAAAGCTCTTCCTTGCCAAGGATCTCATACAACATTGAATCCTTACTGATGGTTACCTTATGAGCATAGTTGTCCTGATGATTGTAATGCAGTTCTTCATTATCTACCTTTGGAAAAGCTACGGTGTCTTCCTTATAGCAAGACATGATCTGCATGCCAACGCATACGCCTAATACCGGCTTGTCCAGCTCAATTGCCCTGTCCAGCAAATAACGGTCATACTGGCAGAACTTGGTGCCGCCCTGAATGAATAAGCCGTCAATCATGTTAAGGTAAACGTCAATGGTTTCCTTTTCTTCATCGGTCAGTTGCGGCCACTTGGCATTAGGAGTCGTGTAGTAATCGATGTCCTGAACCGGCGCAATGGGAAAAACCAGACCTCCAGCCTTCTGGATGGAACGTCTGATGGCTTCAAACATGTATTGATAGCATCTGCCGTTTTCATCTACTTCAGATCTTAACGGTATTCCTATGATCGGTTTTTTCATACTGTCTCCCATTTCACAAAAAACACCACATTCAGTGGTGTCAGTTTTACCATAAATTATTTCTGGCCGCACGCACCACATTCGTGATGAGGCAACTTATATTCTCCACAGTTTGGACATTTAACTAATGTTGGAGCAACTAACTTATAGTGTGTTCTACGTTTATTCTTACGTGTCTTTGATACTCTTCTCTGCTGAACTGCCATTGTCACACCTCCTATTCATCCTGCGGTACATAGTTCTTTAATGCGGCAAGTCTCGGGTCGATTCTGTTTTCTTTCTGTTTCTGGTACTCTTCTTCTGTAATTACTTCCCAGCCATCTCCCCTTGGATATTCAATCTCTCCAGCCTTCTTGACCTTTATCGGTACTTCCAGAAGTATCTGTCTGAAGATGATCGGCAACATCTCAATGTACTCTCCATCCGGTTTCAGGATCTCAATGTTTTCCTCATCTTCCTTATTGAAACTGATTATTTCATCAGCCTCGGAATCAAATGGAATGTCGACATCCTCAAATGTTATGTCACATGGACAAGTCATTATGCCTGTGACATGAAGATAGAGATACAGACGTTGGGTTTGAACATCGTACTCACCATCGCCAATCGCTCTAACGTCTCTAAGTCTTCTGATTCTCGGAAACTGCTTGTAGATTTCATCTTCAAATTCGATTTTTTCATCGAAAGTAAGATGATGATTGGCTAACTGTAACAAATCTTTTCGAGAATATTTCATACTTATCTCCTGTACAGCCATATTATTTTATTACAACTTTTTTGCTTAGTCAACACACTAAGCCCTTTAAATAGCGGTTTTTTCGTCCTCTACGATCTTAATTGCCTCGATTTGTACATCAAGCCATTTCAGTATGTCACGGTATACTAACTTCCTGCCATTTTCATTCAGAATCTCATGTCTCATGTTCTCGTAGATGTTAGCTTCAATGTTCTTGTAGCCGGCTTTTGCCAGGTTATCAAGTGAATGGTTGAAGCCCTCTGGAACATCGGCACATGGGTCATCCTGCCCTACGCAGAACAATATCGGCAGATTTGGTTTCAGTACTCTCCAGTCCTTATTGGAGAATACATCCATCATGCCGCTCATCAGATCATAGTAGCCCTGATTGGTAAATGGGAAACCGCATAACGGATCTTCAATGTAACGGTCTACGTTTTCCTGGTTGTAACTGATCCAGTCAAATGGTGTACGCGGTTCTCTGACTGCGAAATTAAATGGTGTAGACTTTGCGATCAGGGTCTTGGAATGCTTCTTAGGCCCTTGCATCTTGCTGATGGCTTCAGCTAACTTACGGCCCATTGGTACGGCATTGTTATAAGATGGCATGCCGATGAAGCAGACACCTGAAATGCTGTCTTCAAATCTCTTCAGATAGGAAGTCGCAAATAAGGAACCCATTGAATGTCCGATGATGAAATAAGGAAGTCTTCTGTACTGTTCCTTAAGGTTCATTGCGAACATGTTGAGATCCTTTAAGTTTGTCAGCCAGCCTTCCTTGTCAGCGAAGTAACCCAGCGGGATCTTTTCTGAAATGCTTTCGCCATGACCTCTGTGATCCATGATCAAAACCACGCAGTTAAGTCTGGCCAGAAGATTACAGAATTCATCGTAGCGCTCCTTATGTTCACTCATGCCATGCATTACGTGAACAATGGCCCTAGGATTTTCTGGTATGTAAAGATTTGCGGTCAGTTTAAGTCCGTCGACAGTACTGATCATTTCCATTTTCTGTTTTTCTATCATGATCACCAATTCCAATCTTATCCCACTTATTATAACAAAAATGACAACTTTAGCATATAATGATATGATAATTCTATGAAAGTAGCAGGAATCGTAGTTGAATACAATCCGTTGCATAACGGACACTTGTATCATTTGGAAAAAGTAAGAGAAATTACCGGCGGTGACCTCATTGTGGCGGTCATGAGCGGTAATTTTGTTCAGCGTGGTGAATTCGCCATCATAAATAAGTGGAAGCGTGCTGAGGCAGCCGTTAAGGCCGGGGTCAATCTGGTAATTGAGCTGCCGTTCCCTTTCGTTGTTCAAAGCGCCACCCAGTTTGGGGAAAACGCCATCAGACTATTGCACATGGCAGGCTGTGACTGCGTTGTCTTTGGTTCGGAAACCAATAATCTGGAAGAACTTCAGGAAATATCTCAGTTAAGTTTCAACATTGATAACTTCAGAGAAAACATGAAGAAAGGTTACTCCTATCCAGCCAGCTATGGCTACATGGCTGACAGTTACGGGCCAAATGACATCTTAGGCATTTCCTATTTAAGAGCCTTACAGAAATACCCGGAAATGAGTGCTTATTCAATTAAAAGAACAAGTGACTATAACGATGATGACTTATCGGTAACCTATCCAAGTGCCAAGGCCATAAGAAAGGCTGTTTTGGAAGGAAAAAACATAGCTGATTCAACACCGATGGCAGAAACTCTAACATCTGACTTCCCTACCTGGGAAAAGATGTATCCATACGTCAAAACCATCTTATTAACACATTCTCCTGACGAATTGAAAGAGTATTTCCTGATGGATGAAGGCATTGAAAATCATCTCATCAAACAGGCCAACACATATGAAAACTACGCAGAATTCATTAATGCGGCCGTCACCAAGCGTTATACCAGAAGCCGCATTCAGCGTACATTATGCCATCTGTTAGTTAACAATAAAAAGGCTGACATGAAGATGTTGCCGGAGTTAGACAGGATCAGACCCTTATGGTTCGATGAGGCTGGCCAGCAATATATCAAGAAACTACAGGAAGATGGAATGATCGTCGTAAATCATTTTACTCAGAACATCAAACAGTACCGTGATCTGGAATACAGGGCCGCGGTAGTATATGGAATGACCATGAATGAAAAAGACCGCAAATTGATCACCAGAGGTGAAGTCTGCGGCAAATACTTGGACTAGAAATCTGTATGTAACAGTAAAACTGTGTGGTTGTGATTAAGTGGCAGTCATACGCATTAACTGGGGTAAGTTTTTAATAGCATATAACTACCGATTAATATTAAAGCACTGAATTGTGATGAAACAGTGAACATATAATGAAT
This sequence comes from Erysipelotrichaceae bacterium, assembly GCA_017459795.1. Classification (GTDB taxonomy): domain Bacteria; phylum Bacillota_I; class Bacilli_A; order Erysipelotrichales; family Erysipelotrichaceae; genus RUG521. The sequence goes on from JAFUCG010000077.1 coordinate 10,285, forward strand.
AAGAAAAAAACTCCATCAATTGATGGAGTTTCATTTGTTTTAGTACTGATTAGTTCTTTGGGAACTTAACAGCAGCCTGAGCAGCAGCCAGTCTTGCGATTGGTACACGGTATGGTGAGCAAGATACATATGTTAATCCTACCTTATGGCAGAATTCGATTGAGCTTGGTTCACCGCCATGTTCGCCACAGATACCTAACTTGATATTTGGACGTGTCTTTCTGCCTAAGTCAGCAGCCATCTTGATTAACTTGCCAACACCGTTCTGGTCTAACTTAGCAAATGGATCCTGTTCGTAGATCTTATTGTCATAGTATGAACCTAAGAACTTACCGGCATCGTCTCTTGAGAAGCCGAATGTCATCTGTGTCAGGTCGTTTGTACCGAAACTGAAGAATTCTGCTTCTTCAGCGATTTCGTCTGCTAATAATGCAGCTCTTGGAATTTCGATCATTGTACCAACATGGTATTCAACCTTTGTATCACTGTTAGTAATGATGTCTTCAGCTGTCTTAACAACGATGTTCTTGACGAACTTTAATTCCTTAACTTCGCCTACTAATGGAATCATGATTTCAGCAGTAACATTCCATTCTGGATGTCTCTTCTGAACATTGATAGCAGCTTCGATGACAGCCTGTGTCTGCATTTCTGCGATTTCAGGATATGTAACAGCTAATCTACATCCTCTGTGACCCATCATTGGGTTGAATTCATGTAAGCCGTCGCATACAGCCTTTAATTCGTCAAAGCTCATGCCCATTTCCTTAGCTAATTCAGCGATGTCCTTGTCTTCCTTTGGTACGAATTCATGTAGAGGTGGATCCAAGTAACGGATAGTTACTGGGTTACCCTGCATAGCTTCATAGATACCTTCGAAGTCGCCTCTCTGCATTGGTAATAACTTAGCTAATGCAGCTTTTCTCTGTTCAACAGTCTTGGCAACGATCATTTCTCTGATAGCCTTAATACGTTCTGTTTCGAAGAACATGTGTTCTGTTCTTACTAAGCCGATGCCTTCTGCACCGAATGCTAATGCCTGAGCAGCATCCTTTGGTGTATCAGCATTTGTTCTGACCTTTAATGTTCTGATCTCATCAGCCCAACCCATGAATCTGCCGAAGTCACCTGAAATTGATGCAGGAACTGTCTTGATCTGTTCAGCATAAACACAGCCTGTAGAACCATCGATTGAGATCCAGTCACCTTCCTTAACGGTTACGCCGTTAACAGTGAACTGCTTGTCGCCCATAGTGATTTCACCGCAGCCTGATACACAGCAAGCGCCCATGCCTCTGGCAACTACTGCAGCGTGGCTTGTCATACCGCCTCTGACAGTTAAGACACCCTGTGAAACGTGCATGCCTTCGATGTCTTCTGGTGATGTTTCAAGTCTTACTAATACTACCTTCTTGCCTTCCTTAGCCCATGCGATTGCATCTTCAGCACTGAAGACTACCTGACCACATGCAGCACCTGGAGAAGCAGCCAAACCCTTGGTAATAACCTTGGCAGCCTTTAATTCAGCAGCATCGAACTGTGGATGTAATAATGAATCCAACTGCTGAGGTTCAACTCTTAAGACAGCTTCTCTTTCGTCGATCATTCCTTCATCAACTAAGTCACAAGCGATCTTTAAGGCAGCAGCACCAGTTCTCTTACCGTTACGTGTCTGCAGCATGAATAACTTACCGTGTTCAACAGTAAATTCCATATCCTGCATATCCTTATAATGAGCTTCCAGCTTATTGCAGATGTCAACGAACTGAGCATATGCTTCTGGAGCTGTTTCAGCTAACTGATCGATTGTCATAGGTGTTCTTACACCTGCAACAACGTCTTCGCCCTGTGCGTTCATTAAGAACTCACCGAATAACTTCTTTTCGCCGGTTGCTGGGTTACGTGTGAAGGCAACGCCTGTACCACAGTCTTCACCCATGTTACCGAATACCATCATCTGTACGTTAACAGCTGTACCCCAAGAAGATGGGATGTCGTTCATACGACGGTAGAAAATAGCTCTTTCATTGTTCCAAGAACGGAATACTGCCTTAACAGCTTCCATTAACTGGAATCTTGAATCCTGAGGGAAATCCTCATTCATCTTTTCCTTATAATACTGTTTGAATCTGACAACCATTTCCTTCATGTCATCAGCGTCTAATTCAGTATCTAACTTAACACCCTTCTTTTTCTTCATGTCATCGATGATTACTTCAAATGTGCTCTTTGGTAAACCCATAACTACATCTGAGAACATCTGGATGAAACGACGGTATGAATCGTATGCGAATCTTGGGTTGTTTGTTGACTTAGCAACTGTTTCAACTACTTCATCATTGATACCTAAGTTAAGAATGGTATCCATCATACCAGGCATGCTGGCTCTTGCACCTGAACGTACAGATACTAATAATGGATTTTCCTTACTTCCTAATACCTTGCCTGATTTTTCTTCTAACTTCTTTAAGTAAGTTAAGATCTCTTCCTGGATTTCATCAGCAATCTTTTCACCATCATCATAGTAACGTGTACAAGCTTCTGTTGTGATGGTAAAGCCATAAGGAACTGGCATGCCGATATTTGTCATTTCTGCTAAGTTAGCGCCCTTGCCACCTAACAGTTCGCGCATATTTGCATTGCCTTCTTCAAACAAATATACATATTTCTGGCTCATAAAAACCTCCCTTTATTTCAACTATCATATTCTAACAAATAAGAATGAAAATTACTATGATTTTTAAAGCATAAAAATAAAAATTCGATAATATAAATCAAGTCCCAAATTGAAGAAACATGGAGAATCCTACGTCCCGCATGGCAAGCCATGACGAAAACTGGATAAATTCTCCATGTTTTGTTTTCTTGGTGTATAATTCACTTAGAAGCGGTATGATTCACCGCTTTGGGACATCGCA
>JAFUCG010000078.1 GCA_017459795.1 Erysipelotrichaceae bacterium
AACCCTAGACCCACTGATTAAGAGTCAGTTGCTCTACCATCTGAGCTATCAAAGCAGCGTATTTATATTAGCAAAAATATTATAAATAATCAACAACTATTTTCATAAATTTTAAATGTTTTTTTCAGCCTAACAAAAAAGCCGTGTGAATTATGAGGGAACGGCTTTTTTGTTTAACCAATTCATAAGAAGGTCGAAATAATGAAAAAAATATTTAATAATTGTGACTATAATATACAATGACTTGGTGAAATAATTGTGAAATCTTTAGTAAAATTTTACTTTATTGGAAAATCTAGTTCAAATTCTTCCGGAAGGAAGCGTGGACAGACATTTTCCTTGGTTGAAATAACTGAAGAAGCAAGTCTTGTACCGATCTTACATGACTCTTCAATTGTCTTGCCATAGGTTAGGCCAATGGCTATGCCGGCAAAGAAACTGTCTCCGGCACCGGTTGTATCTATGACATCAACTTTCTGAGGAGGGCAGATGCCGCAATTGCCGTTTTCTTCAGCGTATACCGCACCTTGCTGACCCATGGTAACTACCATTCTCTTGATCTGGGCGTTTTCAATTCTGGTAAGAATCACATTTCTTAATTCTTCAGGACTCATATCTTCATAATCTTCAGAGAATAATAAGCCTGCTTCCTGCTCATTACATACCAGACAGCTTACTCTCTTAATGAGGTCTCTTCTTTCCATCGCAATGGACATGTTTGAAACAACGGCATAAATGTCCTTGCCATATTTATCGGCCAGTTCAAAGATCTTCTTTAAAATGGCTACTTCCATGTCGATTTCTACAACGATGCTGTCGCAATTGGAAATGATTTCATCACCCTTATCTTCAAGAACATCCAAGATCTTGGAAAGATCAGGTCTTTTGGAAATGGAGGCTATTACATCGCCATTATTGTCAAATATGGCCAGCCAGGAACCTAGTCCGTCTTCATCACGGATGATGTAGTCCGTATTGACCCTGTGCCTTTTCAGCTTTTCTATTACATCAGTACTTGTGCCGCTGTGATCCAATACCGTAACAAAGGTTGGATTTAATTCGATGTTGGCAATGTCCTCAACAACATTACGGCTGACACCGCCATGAACCTGAATAACTCTGCCGACATTTCTTCCGGCTGGAATGTACTGGGCTAGTGGATAACCCTTGATATCAACAAAGGTAGCTCCGAAAACAACGATTCCCATAGTGAACCTCCCTGAATTTGATTCTATTTTCTTATTATTTGTCCATAAGAGCAATAACAAAATGAATAATTTTTCCTGACATTTCAACTATAATATAAATGTAAGCAGGTATCAGGAGTCTTAATATGAAAACAACAACAGTATTAATAATATGTTTAATTATCGTATTCGGTTCGGAAATAATAATGACCGTAGTCAGAAAGGCCAATCTCGATAAGCTGGCCGGCTATCTCATGGATGGGAATTTTACGGCTTTCGATAAGTTAATAAATAATAAGTTCATTAAATTCATATTGCCTGGTTTCAACATTGAATATCTTTGTTTAAACAGATACATTGCCGAAATGAATGATGAGAAGGTAAGGGAGTACGTTGATCAGTTTCTTACCAGAAAAATGAGTGATGTTCAGAAAAAGGCTGTTTACCAGCAGGGCTTCAACTATTTCATATTCCGAAATGATGAAAAGTATGGTCGTAAGTGTTATGAAGAGTTAAAGAAACTTAGTAACATGGGTGAACAACTGAAGAATGTGGATGCCATCTTTGAAGTATTAATTGAAAAGAAGGAAGATGTACTTGAGAAACTTATCAAGGATAATGATTCACTGAGTGGTAAGGAAAGAGTTGACAACGAAGCCTTGATAGCTCAGATCTATTCCTATAAGGGTGATGAGAAGAATACTGAAGAGTATTTTAAGAAGGCCCTGGAAGACAAGAAGAAACTGGACGGGGAAAAATGAAAAAACTGGTCATAATATTCATTAGTTTAATGTTACTGGTGGGATGTTCAGGCAGTAACAGGAAATACATGGATGAAAACAGATCAGCCGGTGTCATGGATGAAGCCGGGTGCAAGGCTGTTGTGGAACTTTTCTATGATGTTGACAGAATGTATCACATCGGAAGTGGTGTTTATCTCAATGAAATAGATGGTAATGCTCTTGTTGAAAGCGGGGATATTATCTACACGTTCTATACTGATTATCATGTAACGACATTGATCATGCTTCATGATGGAGAATACAGTGTCGTTAACACTGATCCTGAAGCCATGAAAGCACTAGATAAGAATCTTCTTACCGATTTCATGATAATCAGGGTACGTAACAGCATCTATCTGGTCAGTAGTTCTGAAGTATTGAAGCTTACCTCAGATGATGATGAACTTGAGAAAAAAGACAGTGATGTAATGAAGAAGATTCAGAATATGACAATAAAGCCAAGCAAACTGGGCTTTGAGGTTAATTCACTTACAGGCAAGGGAATGAATACTGACGGTACAGGTAATTATTACAGTAACCGCAGAATAGTAGTCAGGTTTACCGAAGGAGATGCTGAAAGGAAAATAGCTGACTTTGAATCCTTCTGTAACGGCAAACTGAAAAGCACTGTAAAAGGCAGTGGGTTATATGTCTTTCTGATTGACCAGCGTAACTATCTGGAAATGAAGGAACTTGTTGAAGAGGCAAAAAAACTGGACTATGTAGATGATGCCTTCATGGACGAAGCAAAAAGATTAAACTCTTAAGTAACAGAATAACAGACTGAGTCAGTCGTAAGATTGACTTTTTCTTTGGCGTTATGTTATTACATATTTGAGGACGAAAATGAATAAATATCTAATACTATACAATCTTGAAAGCATTACTCAGAAGACACTTTTAACATCTTATGCAAAGGAAGACTATTATGTCATTCTTGAAGATGGCTCTTTAATGTGCCTTAAGAAAAGTGAAGATCAGGTTGATCCTGAAATAGAACAGGCCATGCTGAAGGTTATCTGTTCACAAATAAAAAGAACATTGAGAAATAGGTCTGTTACTGCTGATGTTTCAAAACTGATGAATGATAACATTGAAAGACTCACCGCCAACAGGTTAAGTTCGCTTAAGTTTCATGACCGCTTCCTGGATGAAACAAAAGCTCTGGTAACCCGCTTATTACTGGACAAAGATGAAATACAATAATTACGTTTTTGACTTATACGGCACCTTGATAGATATTCGTACTGATGAACAGCAGTACTCTTTCTGGCGCAAGATATCGTATCAGTTAAAGAAAAGGGGAATAGATAAAACACCGGGCTTTTTAAGACAGGAATATCATGACTTAATAAAAAGACAGTTGCTAAATAACAGCCATGAATATGGTGAAGCGGACGTAATAAAGGCGTTCGCAGAAATGGCTGAGGGAAAACTGAATGATAGTGAGTTAAATGTATTCGCCTGGCTGTTTCGTCAGAAATCTACTTCTTTATTGAAACTGTATGACGGTGTAACTGAATTACTGGAAATGTTAAAAAGAGAAAAGGGAAAGATCATTCTTCTTTCCAATGCCCAGAGCAGCTTCACCTTGCCTGAACTGAAATTGCTGGGAATTGATAAATGCTTTGATCATATATTCATCAGTTCTGACTATGGGGTAAGAAAACCGGATGCTGATTTCTGGCAGATAATGATAGATGAAACAGGCATAAAGCCAGCTGAAAGCGTGATGATCGGCAACGACTATGAGGCTGACCTTTCTACGGCGAAAAGGTTAGGGTTTGATACGATATACATTCATCAGGCCATTTCTCCCAAGCTAAATAATACATTAATCAACAAAATAGAGACATGTGCTGAAAAAATAATGGATGGAGACGTAAAAAAACTCATAGAGTACTTGAAATAATAAAATAAATGAAATAGAATGAAAACGATTTCGTAAAGTATAAACAATGAGGGTTGACACTATGAAAAAAGCAGGAATATTAATGCCTGTTGCTTCACTTCCATCACCTCACTACGTAGGTGACTTTGGTAATGCAGCTTACAGGTTCGCTGACATGATCAAGCAGGCCGGATTTTCCATCTGGCAGGTTTTGCCTTTGAATCCATTAGGCTATGGCAATTCACCATATCAGTGTTATTCATCAAAGGCACTTGATGAATGCTACGTGTCCCTGGAATTACTGAAACGTGACCATCTCATTGAAAAACTTCCTGAAACTACACCTACGGATACGATCGACTATGCCTTGGCCAAGTCATTTAAGAGACACTACTTAAGAGAAGCCTTTGGTAACTTTGTTCCTGACAGAAAGTTCAGAAGATTCTGTCAGCAGAAGTGGGTTAAGGACTATGCCGTATTCATTACCTTCAAGGAAGCCAATGATAACAAGTGCTGGGTCGACTGGCCTGAAGAATACAAGAACTATCCTGAAACAAGGGATGAAGAACTCATTGTCAAACATGGCAAGGACATTGATTTCCACATGTTTGTTCAGTATGTGCTCTATAGTCAGTTTGATAGATTGAAGGATTATCTGAAGAAGCTAAAGATCGAAATCATGGGTGACATGCCATTCTATGTCGGCATTGATTCAGACGACGTTTATTACAACAGGGATTATTTCCTGTTATACGATGACGGCAGACCGCAGTGGATCGCCGGTGTACCACCTGATTATTTCTCTGAAACAGGGCAGAGATGGGGCAACCCGTTATATGACTGGGATCTGTTAAGAGAAAGAGAATATGACTTCTGGTTTGAACGCATTCGCTACAGTGAGAATCTCTACGACATGCTGAGAATTGACCACTTCAGAGCGTTTGATACCTATTGGAAGATCGCGGCTGAAGAAGAAACAGCCATCAATGGTGAATGGATAATCAACAGCGGTGATGATTTCTTTGCCAGATTCTTCAAGAAGTATCCTAAATGCAGGATCGTTGCCGAAGACTTGGGTGACTTAAGAGCAGAGGTTCTTGAACTGCGTGACAAGTATAAACTCATGGGCATGAGAGTATTGGAATTCAACTTCTATGAGGATTCCAAGGAACATGAGATCTGTTACATCGGCACTCATGATAATGAGACCATGAAGAAGTGGCACAGGGAACTTGATCAGCATGAACGTCGTCACGTTAATGCTCTGATCAGAAAGAAGTATCCTGATTATTCAGTACTTGACGGCATCATTCAGTATGCCATTGACATGAAGTCAAAGTATGTCATCCTATCTGTTACAGACATCTTACTGGATGACAGAAGGATCAACTTACCGGGAACCATTGGTTCACCGAACTGGGAGTATAAGTTAGAGAGCTTCAGAAGCTTGAAAAGAAGACTTAAGACTGTAAGTAAAATGATAAAAAGGGGTAAGAGAGCTTGAATAATATTGGAATAAGGAATGTTGCCAGATTGGCTGGCGTATCCGAAAGCACGGTTTCAAAAGTGCTGAAGAACTATCCTAACATTTCGGAAAAAACCCGTCAGAAGGTAATGCAGGTCATTAAGGAAACGGGTTATATTCCTAATGCCATTGCCAGTAATCTTTCCAGCAAGGCTAAAAACAGGATAGCTCTGTACGTTTACATCAATGACAAGTTTCAGCAGATAGACGAAATTGACATGCTCTATCTGATGGGAGCCTTTGATGTCGCCAGAAAGCTTAATCTGGAGCTCATTACCGTATTCCATGACTCAATTGACCACTTAAGCAAGGAAGAATACGCTGCTTATTTCATGAGCAGATCAGTAGATGTGATCGTCATCTTCGGTTTGAACAAGGAAGATGAAAAGATGCATTATCTGCTTGAAAACACAAACTTCAAATTCGTAGTCATCGATGCTCCTATTCATAAGGAAAATGTTTCCTCGTTGTATGTTGATCATACCAAAGGCCAGTATGAAGTAGCAGGTGAGATCGTTAAGAAGAACGATAAGGTCCTATATCTGGCCGGCAAGGAAAACGGCTATGTTACCGACATGCGAATGGAAGGCATTAAGAAACTGGCCGAGGAAAGAAACTGCAAGCTCGACATTGAGTTTGGTGACTTCTCAGAACAGAAGGCCTATGACATCGTCAAGAAGAAGGGCAAGAAGTACGATGACATCGTCTGTGCTTCTGACTTAATGGCAATCGGGGCCAGAAAAGCCTTGGACAATGACTCTGAAGTAAGAGTATCTGGCTTTGACGGCATAAGATTAATGGGGTATGTATGTGAAGATGTCATAACCTGCCGTCAGGATTTCTATCAAATCGGACGACATGCCGTATATGAAGCAGATAATCTCAAACAGGGTAAGGAAACAAATGAGATCATTGTTCCTTATAAAATTACGAAAATCAAATATAAAGATATCATCAGTTAAATGATTCATAAATTTTTTTGGGATTTAGGAAAACGATTTCATTTTTTTTGTTGCAATGCCAAAAGATGAGTGATAATATTTAACTGAGGAATATACTTTTTTCAAATTATAGGAGGGAAATATGAAAAAGTTATTAACAATCA
>JAFUCG010000079.1 GCA_017459795.1 Erysipelotrichaceae bacterium
TAATCATCTGGACAGCCGCTCTGTCTAGACTCATTTCTTTCGACTTTTGATTTCTCAAAAGTTCTTTTCGTCATGCGCTTTTTTCAAAGATCTTTTTCTTGTCAACTCTCACATATGGGTTGACTATTTACCTAAAGGCTTATTTCTTATCTTTCTTCAACGAACCATACCGGTAAGTCATTAATTGAACAGTTTACCTTAACAAGTGTTTCACCTTTAATGACTTCACCTTCGCCTCTTAACTTAAAGCCAAAGTCACTCTTCGGTAATCTAACACTTATTTCCTTAGTTCCTTCATCAAATACCGGACAAGCCAGTATTTTATCCCCACACATGAAGAAGTCTGATTCTCTGTCATAATCACCATCTCTCAGAAATACCGGGGTAATTAACGGTTTATTGTTATCTACGCATTGTTTTAACTGTTCTTGCAAATATGGAACAAAGCTTTCTCTTAGATCAAAGAGTTTTCTTACAATATCCATCATGTCCGGATATAACCAAGGCATGGTTGAAGGTTCATTTATCTTCCAGGAATGCAGAACAAATCTTGGTAGGAAGATACCGTATTGGAGCCAGCGGATAAATAAATCTTTTGAAGGTTTAGGACCCGCAAAGCCACAGATGTCCGGTCCAAAGAAACAGAAGCCGGAAAGTGACATAGTCATTGCCTGATAGTGGTTATAACGCAAATCCCTGAAGCTTGTATAGTTGTCCCCTGTCCATGTTGTGGCAATGCCTTGAGTACCGGCAATGGCACATCTGCTAATCATGAACGGTTCCTCATTTACTTCTTCGCAAGCCTCCCTGCTGGCCTTGCTCATTAAATATGAGAACAACGGCTTGATAAGTCGTGCAGGAACTTCACCGTTAAAGCCATGTGCATAAACTTCTTTATCATGGATGTCATACTCATTGTTGTCGTTCCAGATGTTCATATAGCCCAAATCTACCAGTTTCTCTTTTACACATTTCTTCCAGAAATCATAGGCTTCAGGATTGGTGAAATCTAGATAGCTGGCATTACCGCCCCAGAATGGGAACTTGGCAACTGTGCCATCCTTGTGATGTAAGAACCAGTTGTTTTTCGCAATGTAGTCATATAATGGATGATCATCAAGGAATGCCGGTTTGACATTAGGCATTATTTCCAAGCCCTTACTGCGGAAATAATCAGCCAGGCCCTTTGGATCAGGAATCTTATCATTATTCCAATGGAAGACATAACGCTTGTCTCCAATCTGGGTATAGCCGCTGGACATGTAAAAACCACCGGCTTTAATGCCATTTGCTTCACAATTATCAATGAATGACCTTAAGCGTTTGTCTGCGTCAGGTGCATCTGTATATTCCATGGTTGAACCGCAATATCTTATGGCCCATGACGGTACCTTCGCAATGCCGCCAGTCATGTTGATGAATCGGCTTATTATCTCACTTACACTACCGAAAATGAGGTAGAAAACCATGTTTTCTTCTTCATATTTAATTGAATTGAAATGCTCGTAATAGTTATCGTGTTCCCTGCCGAAATCTGCTTCACCTTCACTGTAAGTATCATAATACACGCCATAACAGCCACCTGAATTCTCACAGATATAAAATGGCAACAGTTTATATAATGGATCACTGTATTCAGCTTTGAAACCCATGGCATCATTTGTATCAAGCTTATAGTGCTGATGGTTCTTATTGACCCCACCGCTCTTATCGCCTAAGCCATAGATCAGTTGTTCCTCTTCTCTTCTGGTATAGTGTACTGAGCCTTCACCAAGTTCACCAGCGAAGTTATAGGCCAGACCATTACGGTCCTGATATAATATCTTCCCGTTCTTACAAACAGTCATACGGAAATTAAGTAATTCTATCATAAAGTCATGATCAGCGTGTCTGAAACAGATAACGCCACTATCTTCCTTAACTTCTGGAGAACACAGTTTAAAGCCTTCCAGGGACAGTTTGTCTCTTCCCTGATTATTCAATCTCACATGTTCAGGATTGATGCAGAAAGTAGGCAGGATGTCCTTATTCTTAATTAGGGCAACCCTTAGCATGTTTTCAATGAAGTCAATGCGCATGGTAACGCCATCACACTCATATACACGGCTATTACCATCAGCGTAATCAAGTTTGAATTCATGTTTGAATTTCATGCCTTTGGTTCTCCCTTTGTTAACATGTTCTTGGCCAACTTCACATATGATGCCTTACCCATTTCAGTTTTCTGTAAGGTAAAGCACAGGGCCTTATCATTATTCTTATCCATCTTCTTCCACTCAGGTAATCCTTCACCGTTTGGATCACCATTATGGGCAAAGTTTGTCAGATAACACATCAATTGCTCAGAAACTTCTCTGTCTCTTTCCCTGAATGGACGCCAGCTGTTATCCAGACGGCCGAATACATATCTTAAGTCGCAGGAGTGGAATGCACCATTATTATCTCCTGGCTGATCTATGTCAAAGTAATAAACGTAACCGCCATTATCCCTGGCAAATTTATTACCGATGTAAGCCATTATAGGAGCATAAAGGTCATTGTTTGTATAACCGATCATGTAATCAATCTTCAGTGGATCATTTATCAGTTTATCAACATCATCCTTTAACAGATAACCGTCAACTACCGGCATCATGTTATAGGTACTGTCCTTCCTCATTTTTCTGATTACTTCATAGGCTGCGTGTATCTTCTTAATGTCTGTGTTCTTGAACTCTTCAAAGCTCTTACATTCTGCATAATCCATCATTTCATGCCAGTATTCATATGTATCTTCAGCCTTCTTAGGCAAGGCAAACTTCGGGAACATTCCGCCTCCTGACATCATGAATGCTCTGTTGAACAAGCCTTCATTATCATGATTCAGGCAATGATACTGAACCTGAATTGCCCCGGCACTTTGTCCCTGTATGGTTATGTTATTATTATCACCACCGAATTCTGCGATGTGCTGTTTTACCCATTTAATGGCCTGAAGCTGATCATCTAAGCCAAAGTTACCGTTACGGCCATACTTCTTCTGTAGTTCTTCATGACAGAAATAACCTAATACGCCAACTCTGTAATTGGCGAAAACAGTTATCAGTCCTCTTTTTGCCAGTTCAAAGCCTCTGAATGGTTCTTCTGCATTTGCACCCGAATTAAAGCCACCGCCATGGAAAAAGAGAATGACGGGGCAGTTACTGGCATTCTTAGGTGTATAGATGTTAAGATTCAGGCAATCCTCATCATAGTTAAACTCTAACCCTTCTCTGAACTCCTTATGATAAAACAGTCTTTCAGGATTCTTCAGATCTATGTAATACTGTCTGTATTGCGGACATGAATTGCCCATTTTCGTAGCATCAACATTATCATATTCATTAATAAGCTCACTGTATTCAAAACGTCCGGCCCTGGCAAAACGAACATTCAAAAACTCATAAGCCTCTTCATGTTCATTGCCCACAAAAGTTCCCATGTTTGTCTTTAATGTAATCTCTGTCATTATGGTCCCCAATATCCCCTTACATTATGGTTTTATAACTTTCTATTCCATTTAATTTTATCACAACCATTATTACAATTTAACCCTTCTGGTTTTTCCCAAAAAAAACCTGATTCAGAATTCTGAACCAGGTTTCTTAGATTTTTGTTTTACTTCTTAGCCAGAACTTTCCAGCCACGGTAGTTTCCGTTGTAAGCGCTGATTGTATCTGCTAATGTCAGGATCTCATCACTGAGCTTTTCGAAATTGTTTTCGCTGTCTCTGATCATGAATACTTCATTCTTTTCATTCATTTCGCTTACCTTGTAACCTAATGAAGTAGCGATCAACTTGTAAATGTCGTAATTCTTAGGATTATCGAAGGCTGCGATATGCTGCAATGTAATGCCGTCGCAATTACCGATTGCTCTGATCATGGCATTGATCTGTTCTCTGATCTTGCCGGCTTTTCTTTCAGAAATATGAGGATATGGATTTACCTCAGGTTCCTTAACGACATCGAATACTTCTTCTGGAGCAGCAACAACTTCTTCTGCTGCTTCTTCAACTGCCTCTTGAGCTTCTTCCTTAACTTCTTCTACAGTTTCAACTGCTTCTTCAGCAACGTCTTCAACTGTTTCATTAGCTTCATCGACAATGTCCATCAATGCTCTTTCAATGTCATCAACAGGTTCATTTTCAACTACAGGTTTTTCTTCAACAACTTCTTGTACAGCTTCCTTGACTTCTTCAA
>JAFUCG010000080.1 GCA_017459795.1 Erysipelotrichaceae bacterium
GGAATTGTCATAGACTACCAGAGCAAGAGCAGTTGACACGCCATAGTCGATTGCCCCGGCTATGTTCTCAAACAATATCAGTCCGCTGGTACTTGATACGGTCAGAAATACGCCAATCATGAATGTGGTATCAATGTGCTACTTATCCAAGAATCTGGTAAGGAGTCTGAAGGCAGCAATCGGTATGATGGCACACAAGATCTGGAACCTTGAGTATAGGCCCCCACTGCCAGCGGCGTTGAATACCAGTATTCCATTCAGGGTTAAGGACAGAGAATTCTTCATGCCATAGAAGAATATGGCAACCTGATGATCACGCCATTGCCTATTCTTTAACGATAAGGCGTTTAAAACGCTCTTGGAGCTGTTTTCTCTTCTTTTGTGAATACTTAATGCGATCAGAATAACAAGGCTGTAAACGGCTATAATGAGCATTAAAATGTGTCTGTAACCTGTCATGTCATCAGGTGCATGACCGATTATGATACCGGCAATTACCGGTGCCAACAAGGCACTGACATTATTGAAAATGCCGTTGTACGATAAGAACTTCGCTCTTGTTTCAACCGTTGAAATGATCTGGTTACTGGCATTGGCACTATACCAGTAGAAGCCCTCCCCTATGCCTGTTATTACGGCAGCTATCAGAATGTAATTACCGTTGATTTCAAATAAGGCCTTACCCATCAAGGCGTAAACCAGTGAACAGGTAATCAGTATGATTCCAATGGTATAGGTTATGACAAATGAATGTTTCATGGTAATGTGGTTTCCCAAAATGAAAAAGAATGGAAACAGGCCTATTCTGATCATGGTGTAAATTGACATCGTGATCAGTGAATCAGCGTATACGTAAAGGTATACGTTGACAAAGCTTGTTGCCAAGGAATATCCAAAGTTAAACAGTGCGTTTAGTAAAACGGTTCTCTTCTCTAAATCTGACATCCATGAGATTATAGCACTAATCAGCAACATTGCGTAAAAAAATATATGGCATGTTTAACCATATCTTCCTTAACTCTAATGAATGTAGGCCTTTGCCATCTTAACCTTCTGACTCCAGCTCAGATTTCTGAAGATCTGACTGAAGTAAACATTCAAAATTGTAGCGATTATTCTATATAGCAAGTAAACCATGATATGACCTCCTGCTATACATTTGGCTTTAATTACAATTATTCCTAGTAATTAGTCGATAATCGCACTTGATAATTCAAAGTAGAAGGTTGAGCCCTTTCCTACTTCGGTATTAACGCCATATTTTGACTTATGGTCTTCTAAGATAGCTTTGTTAATTGCTAGACCTAAGCCGCTGCCGCTTTGGGCTCTGGTGTACTTCTTGTCGTTTTTATAATAACGGTCCCAGATATATGGCAACATGTTTTCATCAATGCCAGGGCCATGGTCTTCAATTTCAACTCTGATGGTTGTCTTATTTTCTAGGAAGGCTCTGATGATAATTAACTTGTCATCCCCACAGTGCTTCAAGGCATTGGAAATGAAGTTATACAGTACTTCATTGATCTTTGATTCATCGCCATAGGCAACAAGTTCAGGTTCGCAATCGATCTGAATGTTGATACCTTCCTTCTGCACCATGGTATTGAATTTGTTAACACTCTCCAAAATATTAGTACTTAAGTCAAATGGCCCAAAGTTGAAGCTTGCGACACCATCCTGTAGCTTTGATAAGTCCAGCATGTCACTTACCAGTTTATTAAGATTATCCGTTTCATTAATGATGACATCAAGATGTTCGTTTCTCTTGGCCTTCTTACTGCCGGAAATGTCTCTGATCATTTCCGCGTAGGCCTTGATCATAGTTAATGGGGTCTTCAAGTCATGAGAGACATTGGCAAACAGTTCCTTTCTGGTTTCATCGACCTTGGAAAGTTCCTTGGCCGCCATGTCCAGCGTTTCGGAAAGTTCATCAACTTCATTGAAATAACTCTTTTCAAAGTGTACGTCATTGTAATTGCCTTCTGAAAGCTTTACGGCTTCCTGCTGAATCTGCATTATTGGCTTAGCCAGTAATCTTGAGAAAGCTATGGAAATCAGAATTGCCAGGAATAATACAACCGCTACGATGACTAAAAACTGATTCTGAGTGGTCTTTATGATCAGGTCCATTGACTGTAAGGCAATGTTGGAAATGATGTAGTAGTTATTATCGTTTACATTGTATTTCTGACCATAGACCATTACTTCTCTGTCTGATAATTCCAATAGTCTGCCGTCGACATAGAAGGTATCTTCTTCCGAAGCATCCATGCTTTCGATTACGACCGGGTTAACGTTACCTTCTGAATATATGGCACAACCGTATTCACCCAAGACGTCATAGGCACTGGCTGTGGAATTGTCTCTGTTATAGATAAGAATACAGGCATTGTTATCGGCTGTCAGATTGAATAAGGCACTGCTCTTGGCTTCTTCTTCCATTTCCGAGAAGGTAATGTTATAGATCTGCTGATTCAGAGATATGATGTTCTTTTTCAACGTATTTCTGTAGAACGGTTCAAACATGATGATCTGAGAAATAAGCAGTATTAAAACAATACTTAACGCAAAGAGCATGAAGTATAACCATGATTTAAAACTGATCGAATTAAAAAATGATTTACGGGACTTATTCAAACTTGTAGCCTTCCCCTCTTACTGTCTTGATTCTGTTACTGTATGGGCCCAGATTCTTTCTGAGCATCTTAATATGAGTATCAACTGTTCTTTCAACACCATAGTAGTCATATCCCCAGATCTTTTCCAATAAGGTGTCTCGGGAAATGACGATTCCCTGGTTGTTGATGAAATATACCAGCAAGTCAAATTCCTTGTTTGTCAGATGCATCAAAGTACCGTCAATGTGTACTTCATGAGAAGGAATGTTTACGGTAATGCCATCTAGCTTTAGGGTTTCCTGGGTATCTGTTTTCTTGTTCTTATTGGCTCTGTCAATTACGACCTTGATTCTGGCCATTAATTCTCTTGGTGAAAACGGCTTGGTAACATAGTCATCAATGCCTAATTCAAAGCCATAAAGCTTGTCATCTTCCTGCTGACGGGCAGAAAGAATGATTATAGGTACGTTCTTAATTGCCTTTATTCTCTTACAGGCAGTATAGCCGTCAAGATTAGGCATCATTATGTCGAGAACAACACAGTCAAAATCGTATTTTTCAACTAAGTCAATGGCTTGCTGGCCATCACTTGCTTCAAATACGTTATAGTTGTTGATTTTGCCATATTCGGCAATGACTTCTCTGATCTTTATTTCATCATCAGCGATCAATACCCTGTACATTAGCGCACC
>JAFUCG010000081.1 GCA_017459795.1 Erysipelotrichaceae bacterium
GAAGAGATCTATCAGCACTATACAGGTGCAGAAACCATTGCTTATGAATCATGGCCAACTTACGATGAAAGCAAGCTTGTCTTAGATAACGTTACCATCGTTGCTCAGGTCAACGGCAAGGTAAGAGGCAAGATTGAAGTTGCCAAGGACTGTGATGATGAAGCAGTTAAGGAAAAAGCCATGGAACTTGATACCGTTAAGGCTCAGTTAAACGGCAAGACCATCAGAAAAGTCATCGTTGTCAAGAACAAGCTGATCAACCTCGTAGCTCACTAAAATATGTATGGACCAGAAAAGTGGAAGTTGTTACTATACTAAAGCAAAAGAAAATGTGGAAAGAAGAAGCACCCCTTCTCACCTGATGGCTCACGGTCATAGGTAAACGCTACAGTCAAGTTGTGATTGTTTAGTGGGTGCAAACCCACTTTTCATTTGTAGGAGGTAATATAACATAGCTAAGAAAAATCAAAATGACGATTTAGTCAATGAAAGCATTCGCTTTAAGGAAGTATTGGTAATTGATCCTAGTGGTAATTCATTAGGCATCTTATTGAGAAAAGAAGCATTGGAAAAAGCATACGATTTCGATCTTGATTTAGTATGTGTTGCACCTCAGGCAACGCCACCGGTATGTAAGATTCTGGATTATGGTAAATACCGCTTCGAACAGCAGAAGAAAGCCAAGGAAGCAAAGCGTAATCAGAAGGTTACAGAGGTAAAGCCATTACGTTTATCACCGGTTATTGACAAGCACGATTTTGATACCAAGGTTAAACAGTCAACCAAATGGCTGGAAGAAGGTAACAAAGTCAGAATTGATATGCGTTTCAGAGGAAGAATGATGACCAGACAGGATGTCGGTAAAAAGGTCATGGAAAGTTTTATTGCGGAATTGTCAGGTATTGGAAATGTTGATAAACAGCCGGTAATGGAAGGCAATACCATGTCATGTGTTATATCACCAGTAAAGAACAAATAGTGGAGGAAGAAAATTTATGCCAAAAATGAAGACAAAGCGTGCCTTAGCTAAGCGCGTTAAGAAGACCGGAACTGGCAAACTCAAGAGAGGACATGCCTACACATCACACTTAGCTCCTAGAAAGACTCATAAGCAGAAGATGCATTTAAGAAAGCAGTCTTTAGTTTCTAAGAGCGATTACAAGCGCATCAAGCTGCTGCTGCAGGACTAGGAGGTATTTTGAACTATGCCAAGAGCAAAAAATGGAACAGTTACACGTAACCGTCGTAAAAAGACTTTAAAGTTAGCCAAGGGCTATTTTGGTTCTAAGCATGCGATTTATCGTACAGCTCATGAACAGGTAATGCATTCATTAAAGTATGCTTACAGAGACAGAAGACAGTTAAAGAGAGAAATGCGTAAGTTATGGATCGCACGTATTAACGCTGCTGCTCATGCTAACGACATTAACTATTCACAGTTAACATATGGCTTAAAGCTGGCTAACATCGACATCAACAGAAAGATGTTATCAGAAATCGCCATCCATGATCCAAAGGGTTTCACAGCCATCGTTAACAAGGCTAAGAAAGCTTTAGACAAGGACGCTGAATAATTAAGAAAGTAAAACCGCTAAGTGATTAGCGGTTTTTTCTTTATGCTTCCAGTTCTTCAGCTGGTTCTGTATCAGCTGCTGGCTGTTCTGTCGGTTCTTCAGGCATTATACCATCTTCTTGTGGCCTAGGGCCATGGTGTCCATGATGACCGTGAGGTGGTGGGCAAGGTCTGCCGTTTTCATCTTTAGGCGGTTCTGGTCTTTCACCATCTTCTGTTTCGTTAGCCTCGCCAGGTTTTGGTCCCTTCGGACCGTGTGGCCCATGATGACCATGAGGGCCGTGAGGTGGCGGACATGGTTTACCGTTTTCATCCAGCGGTGGTTCAGGAAGGTTTTCAGGTTTCTCTTCTGGAACTTCTGTTCCGTTTTACTCAGCTTTTAATTCTTCTTTTTCTTCTTCGGTAATGATTTCTTTTACTTCTGCTGTCATAAGTTTTCCTTTCTTTTAAATTGTTGATTCTATTTTATTGGTTATTTGTGAATATGCAGTGAACATTGAAGGAAAGTTTAAAGAAATGTATGAATATGTAACTCTCCTCTACAATGTTCACCAAAATGTCATAAATCCCTTATTAATACTTCACAACACATAGTTAAATTATAATTGTAAAAATGGAGGAAACAATATGAATTATTGCAGTTATTGCGGATCAGTTGTCAGTGATGATGCACGGTATTGTTCCAATTGCGGCAAGCCTGTAAACAAAACGGTTGTTGAAACTTTAAGTACGGTTAACGAACCCTTAGATCTTGATGAAGGATACAGAGTAGTTTTGTTTTCTAAGGGGACCTGTACCAAAAGTGTAGCTAAAGAAGTATTGATGGACCTTTTAGGATATTCATCATCAACTGTTTTAGATCTTCTGAATCAGGTTCCGGTCGAAATTGCTGATGAGCTTAATTACAATCAGGCAACAGTCATTGCCCAGGCATTGGCAGAATATGGCATGGAAGTAACAATCGTTGATGAAGATGACAAATACATTAGTGTTGCAACAAATAAGCTTTCCAGTGTATTCGACAGTACTGGTGCATTAGTAGCTGGCGCTTTGGCAACCTTAGCCACATTGACGGCGGCCAACAGAGTTCATCGTTATCGTAAATACCGTAAACCAAGTTTGCTGAGCATGCTGTTTAAACCTTTATACAAACCGGCTCCGCTAAGACATATCAGAAGAACTGTTTCACGTGATCCGGAGCCAGCCAGAAGAATCAGGATCGAAAACAGACCAAATGTAAACAGCCGTATGGCTCATCAGCCTGTAAATAACAGGCCTCAGAGAAATAAACCTGCCGGTGAGCCACGCGATAATAAGGGACGAGGGAGAAAATAACAAAGGGCTTTAGAAGCCCTTTAGTGTTTTTATTGCTTTGGTTATGATCTCAACAGCCTGTTCCAGATATTTCTGATCTGTTTCATCGAAGCGGTTAAGGCTAGGGGAGTCAATGTCTAATACACCCCATACTTCATCATCAATGATAATTGGAACTACTATTTCAGAATTGCTGGCACTGTCGCAGGCGATATGTCCTGGAAACTCGTGAACGTTTCTTACCAGAATCGTTTTTCTTTCCTTTACGGCTGTGCCGCAGACGCCTTTGCCAACCTCTATCTTTTCACACGCTACAAGGCCCTGGAATGGCCCTAAGATGAGTTTTCCGTCTTTCATGATATAGTAACCGGCCCAGTTAAGATCTTCCATGGATTGCTTTAAAAGGGCGCTGGTGTTTGATAATAATGTTATGAGATATTCAGGAGACTGACACAGTCCTTCAAGCTGTTCAATCATTATTTCGTAATTCTGCTGTTTCATTTTCTTAC
>JAFUCG010000082.1 GCA_017459795.1 Erysipelotrichaceae bacterium
TACGTAAATGAAGGTCGTATCGATCTTCTGACGTAATAAGATGATCTCAGCACGCATCTGGTTACGTAACTTGGCATCCAGGTTACTTAAAGGTTCATCCATTAAGAAGACCTTGGAATCTCTGACCATGGCACGGCCAATGGCAACTCTCTGTCTCTGACCACCTGATAATGCTCTAGGCTTACGGTTCAGATATTCGGTAATGCCTAAGATCTCAGCTGCTTCAATAACTCTTCTATAAATTTCATCATTGTTCATCTTCTGTAATCTTAATGGGAATGCCATGTTTTCAAAAACAGAGAGATGTGGATACAGTGCGTAGTTCTGGAAAACCATCGCAATGTTACGGTCCTTTGGCTGTAAGTCGTTAACTACAACACCATCGATCTCAACGGTACCTTCGGAAATCTCTTCCAGACCGGCGATCATACGTAAGGTTGTTGACTTACCACAGCCTGATGGACCAACGAATACTACGAATTCCTTGTCAGCAATATCAAGATTGAAATCATGTACTGCGACAACATTCTTGTCATATATCTTTTTTACATCAGTTAATTTTACTCTTGCCATATTAGACTCCTATCCCTTAACAGCTCCGCCTGTTACGCCTTCAACATAATACTTCTGTAAACTCATGAACAGAATTGTAATTGGTACAGCTACCACAACGCCGCCCGCACAGAACATTGTATAGTTTGCGGTCAGGGCGCTTGGGGTACCGATCATGCTCTGTAAACCTACCGCTACGGTCATGCCCGCACTTGATGCATGGGCAATGTACTTGGCAAACATGAAGTCGCCCCAAGGGCCCATGAATGCGGTTAAGATCGTATAGATTACGATTGGCTTACACAGCGGCAACATGACTTTGGTAAGTACCTGAAGTCTGTTTGCCCCATCAACTCTGGCAGCTTCGTCAAGTGATCTTGGAATCGTATCAAAGTAACCCTTTGATACATAGTAACCCATGCCGCTTGAACCGACATATACCAGAATCAATCCTGGAATTGAGTTTGGGCCGGTTAAGCCCATGCCGTTTAAGACCTTGTAAAGAACGATCATTGAAAGGAATCCCGGGAACATGCCCAGTATCAGCATGACGTTCATTAAGCCTTTACGGCTTTTGAAACGAAGTCTTGACAAGGTATAACTCATGCACAATACGATGACAGTCTGAATGACCGCAACGAATAATGCGATTAAGAATGTGTTCTTAAACCAAACCGGGAAATCTGTCTTCGTAAACAGATTGATGTAGTTATCCAAGCCCCACTGCTTAGGTATTACGTAACCAACCTGGTGTGTTGATTCAACACGGAATGATTCGCATACGATGCAGAAGAACGGGAACAGCCATACGATAGACATAACTGTCAGAATGATGTAGATGATTGTATTTGATAATCTTGTCTTGGCTTTGATGCCCATGTGTTTCTTTTCTGACATTATGAGTAATCCTCCTCATTCCTGGTAGATGGAATTAAGTTATAGACGATCAGTGACAGTGAAGCAATGACAGCGAAGATCATGATACCAATGACTGACGCCATGTAGTACTTACTTTCGGCACCGGTCGTAATGTTAAACAACCAGGTGATCAATAAGTCTGTATCGCCAGCGCTGCCGGCACTTGTCAACAGAGCAGGATTCTTTGGACCGCCGCCTGTCAACAAGAATATGACGTTGAAGTTATTGATGTTACCAATGAAACTGGTCAATAAGTATGGACCTGTGACAAACAGCATGTATGGCAATGTGATCTTGGTGTACTGCTGGAAAGTATTGGCACCGTCAATCGCAGCTGATTCGTATAAGTCTGCCGGAATGTTCATTAAGATACCGGTAGCTATCAGCATTAAGTATGGAATACCGATCCAGATGTTGATAATGATTACCATGATTCTGGCCAGATTCTTGGTTTCCCAGAATCTGATGTACTGGGAAATGTTATCGATGATTCCCCAGTCCAATAACAGACCGTTGACCAGACCATTGGTTGCGAACATCTTGGAAATATACAGCAATGATACAAACTGTGGAACGGCACTGGTAAGTACCAGGATGCCACGCCACATCTTCTTGAACTTGATGCCCTTCTTGTTGATCATGATGGCAACAAACATCCCTAAGAAGTAGTTTGTAAATGTGGCAAAGAATGCCCACATTAATGTCCATGACAATATCTCACCAAAGGCAACGGACATGTTATCTGTTCCTGTATTGATGTTAAACAAGGAGTTAAAGTTGTTTAAGCCTACCCAGGTAAACAGGTTTGCATAGCCATCATGAGCACCATCATAGTTGGTAAAGGCAACAAAGATCATGAAGATGATCGGGAAGACGGTAAATACCATGATACCGGTTAAAGGCAAAGCCAGTAAGGTCTTATGGAATTCATCATCAACCAGTGACTGCAAGTCATCCTTGCCGCTTTTCAGCTTCTTTCCTGATTTAAGGATCTCTTCAGCTATCTTGTTCTGCTTGACGTTCAAACGCCAGGTATATACGAAACAGATAATGAATATTATTGTTAACAGCCCATATAATAAGATCTTGAATGAGTCATCCCCGGCAACTCTGACATAGGTGTCAAGAATCGGGTCATACTGCATGCTTGAGCCTGTATCACCCAGGGTTCTGAACTTGCCTAACCAATGGAAGCCGGCTGTGATCATGTAGACAATGAATACTACTTCAAATAATAAGAACAGTATTCCTCTGAGAATCTGGCCACGGGCAATGGAACCAAAGCCCATGACAAGGTAAGAAAGTTTGGTTTTATAATCACCGTTCTTGAATGTCGTAAAGATGTCTGCGAATTCATTCTTAACGGCGCCAAATGCCCTGCCGATTAACTTTCCGAGGGCTATGAAGAGCTTTTTAATGCCATTTGGAATTCCCTTGAAAAAGTGAATGAGCTTGTAAATGAAGCCCTGAAACTTTGTCAGTCTTAGAAATTCCAGATCGCTTAGATCCTGGGACAGATCTAATTTCTTTCCTTCTAATTCACTCATATAGTTCTCCCTTATATAAGTAAGTAGGTTGAGACTACACTCAACCTACTTACAGCAATCTTTTACTAGATTATTATTAGTTAGCAGCAATAGTGATGTCACCAGTTGTTGCGTTATAAGTAACAGTATAGTTACCTGGAGCTAAGAAGATGATGTTGTTATCAGCATTTGAAGTTGCATCATAAGGCTGAATCAGATCAGCGCCTTCAGTTACCTGCTGGCATCCCTTATCTGTATCCCAAGCACCTGCTGTTACGATACGTCCACCCATGTAATCAGATTCTGGAACGTCTAATGTAATTGTATAAGTTTCGTTGTCCTGTGTCATTGTGAAGTCCTTATTGGCATTGTCCCAACCACACCAAGCACCTACGAAGATGAATCCATCAAGGCTGAATAAGCCGTCGATAGCTGCCTTATATGCATGTAATGCTTCTTCTAATTCAGCATCTGTTGTAGCTGTCTTAGCGCTTGTAGCATATGAAGTAGCAATGTTCCACCATGAACCATGGATCTGACCCTGTGGTACAGCGTATTCGTTCTGAGCAGCTAAAGCTTTCAGAGCAACGTCGTTCTTAACAGCATCGTTTTCCTGAGCCTTTAAGTTAGATGGACCCCAGCCCTTTAATTCGAATCTCTGTAACTGGCATTCTTCGCCTGTCAGGTATAATGCTAACTGCTGAGCAACTGCTGCCTTCTTAGCATCTGTCTGAGGCTTAACACCCATTAACTTGTTACCTGAGAATGAACCCATGTGGTATGACTGTCCGTCAACTGTGAATGATGGTAAATCTGTAGCACCATAGTTTTCACCTAAAATGCTTCTTGCATCTGCAGAAGCCCATGGACCTGAAACTACTACTGCACTGTTCTTACCGAAGTCAGAAATGTCTGAAGAACTGTTGTAAACAGGAGACTTTAATAACTTCTGCATACCCTTTAATGCAACAACACCAGCTGCTGAATCAAATGTATCGTTTACATTTGTGAAGTTACCAGCACTGTCTGTCTGCCAATCAGAAACACATCCTGTAGCGAAGAAGAATGAAGCGTTATACCAAGCACTTGTTTCAAGTTCCATTGAGAATAACTTGTTAGCTGCTTCACAGTCTGCGATGATGTCTTCTAATGAATCAAGGTGTTCTGGCTTAACAACGCTTGTATCGTAGTACATGTAGTAGCCATTGTCACTTGTTAATGGGAAGCAGTATAACTGTCCGTTAACAGTTGATGCACCAACTGAAACACTGTCGTTCATCTGCTTGACTGTAGCTGTTGTCTGTTCACCTAATACCTGTAATGCACCAGCCTGTACTAATCTTGCTAACTGGTCCTGTGCAAAACAGAAGATATCAGCACCTGACTCTACGTCAGTGATCATTAATGTAGCTGAGTCAGCTTCAGTAACGCCTTCGATTGTAGCATTGATCTTGATACCAGGATTTGCTGCCATGAAAGCATCAACCTGCTTCTGTGTTAATTCCTTAACACCATCTGATTCTGATACCCAGATAGTCAGATCATATGTACCATCCAGGGTGTCTCCACCGCTCGGTGTATTTCCACCGCCGCCGTTACCGCCTGAACATGCAACCATAGAAAAGAGCA
>JAFUCG010000083.1 GCA_017459795.1 Erysipelotrichaceae bacterium
ATCTTCTGATTCTTTTCATCATGCTTGTTTCTTTCCTTAATGAAAAAATCCACAGATTTCCTTTTTTCCTGTGGATTCTTCTTTTCTTAACTTAATGACGTTGGCTATTTGCCTCTTTATTTGTTTGGTATAAATACCTGAATGAATTCATATACTGTCTGATATAACTCCTCAAAGTCAGGCTTATTATCCATGCCTTTAAATCTTGAGTATGCGTGTTCTATTTCATCTTTACGATTAAGGAATGCATTAAAATCAGATAATTCTCTTTGTTTGTTTTTTAATTCCATAAAAATAGAGTTTGTATCTATACTGTGACTTGAAATAATACAGTAAATGTCAATTAAATCCTTAATTCTACGGAATATTTTGTCAGTGGAAAGAACATAAATTTTGTCACTTAGTATGTTTGAAAGGGTATAGCCTGGAAAAGATGATTCCCCAACATAATACATACAGTTGGAAGTAACTGGTTTAATACTCATGTCCATTGTGGTTAACAGTATGTTGTTTTCATATATGTTAAAACCAGCTGATTGCCTTCCGATTACATATGGTCTGCTGAGCTTAAAAGATATGCTTGGCACAGTGCCTGTGAAACAGTTGTTTAGCAACTCTTCTAATTTTTCAGGTGTTGGAGGCGAACCTATCCAGTCACAATCTATATCTTTTGTTTGTCTAGAATATATTGAATTTTTAATGGCTTGTCTGAGTACCAGGGCCCCTTTGAAAATTACAGGCAACTTACTGGCTTCTATAGTACTCATTATTTTGTAGAAGGTAGAGTAATCATCAATTATATCATTAGCCTTCTGCATAATAATCAAGACTCTCCTCTGCCAGCTTTAAAAATCTGTCAGAGTTTTGAGGCAAGATATTAAGACTCTCAAAACTGTTGTCGTGTTCGTAATAATAGTGATTAAGAGCCTCACAAATTGGCTGAGTATCACTGCTGTCGTCTGCAATCAAATCATTAAAGGTCTGATCAATTGATGTTACCAGAATACTATCGTGTATCTGATAGTCTATATTTGAGAAATTGTTTACGATCACAGGAATGAATGGCTCTGGTAAGGCACTGACTGAATAACAGTAAACTTTTCTACTGGAATTATCATTAGACAGTTTGTAGAATTCCAAGGCACTGTCAAATGCGAGAATAACATTTTTGTAATTCTTAAGCATGTATTTGTAGTAGTCACTCTTTGTAGCATAGGACGTAATGGAAATAGTATCATTGCTGAATTTCATGTTCATTATATCTTCCATGGAACAGCCAATTCCTCTGGCTAAACTCAGAATTGTTTTTCCTGGAAGGTTTTCTATTTTCCTTTTGCCAGCAACGAGTTCCTTTAATGTGGTATATTGTACGCCACATTGCTTGGCAAGCTTGTAAAGACTGCTTTCACTTGTAGATAAATAAGTATGAATGTTCATTAAATCACCCCAATAAGATTATAGGGCATTTAAATGACCTAGTCAACGATTGTAGAAATAATAAGGGGAAACAGTTAAAATGAATGTCATTAATATGATAATTCCTGTAATATAATATCGTTGAATAGGAATGGTGATTTAGCATGAAGAAGAATGACATATTGAAAATAGTAGCACTATGCGGCATGGCAAGTACATCCATTGGTCTGTTTGTAAACTCGGTAGGTGTGTTCTTTAATCCTATTGCGGATGCGCTGAGCATATCGCAGGGAGAAGTATCCATGTTTTCTACCATCATTACTTTTTCAATAGCAGTTGGTTCAATGATCCTTTCCAAAATCGTCAATAATGCCAATTACAAGAAGGTATATCTCATTTCGCTGATAGTTTCTGCATTAGGTGTTGTTGGTTTAGGTTTATCAAATTCCCTGGTGGTTTTATATGTAAGTTCACTGATGGTAGGACTTGGCTGCTGCGCTTATTCGGTAGTCATGATCTCCTTGTTAATCAGTAATAACTTTGACAGTAACATTGGTTCAATAACCGGCATAGTATTCAGTTTCAGCGGCATTGCCGGGGCAGTTCTTTCACCGATATTTGCGGCCATTATCAATGCGGCTGGCTGGAGAATGGCCTTCATGGTCATGGCTGTATTAGATGTCTTACTTAATATTCCAGGTTTACTTTGTAAGTTTACTTTCAGAGAAACAAATGATGAAGGAGAAAAGAAACAGTTTAATTTCCTTACCGTAGGATTCATTTCTGGCTTCTTGGTACTTACCCTGATTCAGTTTACTCTTGGCTTGCCTCAGCACTTGAACAATCTGGCCATCAGCCGTGGGTTTGGTTCAGTAGGGCCGTTAATGGTAAGTGCCTGCATGGTTGGTAATATTGTCAGTAAGCTAATTGCCGGCAGAATGGTTGATGTAATTGGCGCAATGAAGTCATTACTCATAATGTGCTGCATCGTTGTATCAGGCTGTGGATTATTACTCATCGGTAGTAATGCTCCTGTACTGTTCGCCGGGGCTGTAACACTGGGCTTTGTCTATTCCATTACAGCTGTAATAGCTCCTTTACTGGTAAGGGAAACATTTGGTGTAGACAATTACAAGATCACTTATCCAATTGTGGTATTTGGCGGCAACGTTACCAATGCCTTTGCCTTGTCAGCTATTGGCTACATGTATGACTTTACTTCTTCCTATAACCTGGCAATCATTGTCATCATAGTAATGTGCATACTGTCATATCTAAGTGCAGTAGTATCGAAGAAAGTAAATCATTAGAATCCAGAATAAGATGTTGAAGACGGTTAAACCGTCTTTTTAAATTAACAAAGATTATATGTGAATATACAGCTTTTTAAGAGATTATTTGTAAAAACTATTTCAATATAGATGCTGAATAATCTATTATTAAGTAAAGGGAAGCTTACAGAAATACATAAGACAGTTGAATGTGTTTTTGTCATGAAAATAATTGGTAAAAGTTATGACATTGTTTGTGATAGTTTATCTTGTGGCCTTATTCTGCTATTTCTTTACCAGGTTTTCTGATAAGAAACTGTACAGGGCCTTAAACAAGTATCTGATGGCCACAATGTATCTGGTATTGGGAATAGTTACCTTCGTAAGGAAATATGAGTTTACCAGTTATCAGACCATATTAATGGCCGCACTGTTTTTTGCCTGGCTTGGTGACATTTTCCTGATTTTTGATTTCGGCAGGGGAGGTGACTTCTTTCTGGCGGGGAATGTTTGCTTCACACTTTTTGAAGTGGCCGTAATGAAAGATCATGGCTTGCACTTATGGGATTTTGGCTGGGCATTTGCGGTAAGTGGGATAATGATTCTGTTATTCATTCTGTCCTGTAAATTCAAACCGGAAACATTCAAGCTTGGTAAGATGCGCATGCCAATGACTTTCTACCTCATGAGCATATTTACTCATGGCATGACGGGCATGGCAATGGCCATGTTATTGCCGGGCACAAACTATGTGATGATGGGCATTGGCTCAGTTCTGTTTATGATATCTGACATGATTTTAGTAACATATAAGTTTGTTTTAGGTGATAATATATGGCTGATAAGAGCCAACAGCCTTACTTACTTTACGGGCTTGTTACTGATAGTGTTGAGTACTCTGTGATAATAAGAACATACAACTTGTAGGTCAGCGAATGAATCATGCAGGTTGTTTTTATTATATGCAGTTTTCAAGTTACATTGATTGAGTTGAAAAGAGTTTTGAATTACTATTAATTCATGAATGAAAACAATACAAAATACATGCAGTTGATTTATTCGCTGATGACTGCTGAAGGCTACATGAACATCGAGCAGATGTCAAAGGCTATATCCATGTCACAGCGGACAATAAATAATTACCTGAAGCAGATTAGAACTGACAGTGAATTAGGTAATGTTTTTGTTCTGAAGAAAACCGCTTATGGCGTTAAGCTTAACGTAGTGAACAGTGAACTC
This sequence comes from Erysipelotrichaceae bacterium, assembly GCA_017459795.1. Classification (GTDB taxonomy): domain Bacteria; phylum Bacillota_I; class Bacilli_A; order Erysipelotrichales; family Erysipelotrichaceae; genus RUG521. Next base: position 3,927 of record JAFUCG010000083.1, read on the forward strand.
TATGACAGTTTTAAGGAAAAGCTTGAACTGTCACTTTTCCATACTAAAAGCGGCAATAAGAAAAGCAGTAATGCCATCATAGTTGAACTTCTGGTGTATCTTCTTGATGCGGATGACTATATCAGAATCAGAGATCTGGCTGATGAATTCTTTTATTCCGTGGGTTCTGTAAACAAGTACCTTAAGGATATAAAACTGATTCTGCAGGCCTACAGAATTAATATGGAAGATAAGCCATATCATGGCATTAAAATAGTCGGTGATGAAAAAATGATTAGGCATCTTTATGGTGATCTGATTGAGTATACCCATAATCAGGAAGGCATAATCAGTGAAACGACAACATATTCAAAGTATTATTCAACAACTTTTGATGATCGAAACAGAAGCAAGCTCGGAACTATTCTGGCGGTTACTTCCTACAGCATGCCGATCAGTAATGAGCTTTTGAAAACCATATACAAATACCTCATAGTTGCCTTTAACAGATTCAATGAAGGCTACAGGGTCGTTATAAGTGATGAAGAAAAGGAATTCATCAGAAGGTTTAAGGCTCTTGAGCTTGCCAGAGATATTTTTAACAGGTTGTATCAGGGCGAAGGCATCAATGAAGATGAGAATGAAATATACTGTCTTGCAGGCAGAATAATAGTCGGCTTTGGTCAGGAGCTTTCTATTGAAAACTGTCCGGAAGTAGGTGATGACCTGATAGATAAGGCAAATGTTCTTTCATCTGAGACCATTAAATATCTGAGTGAGAAGGAGAATATTTCATTTCCGGGAATTGAGAAAGTAGTTCATGACTATCTGGTTAACACATATCTGACCATCATCATAGGTAACATCCTTAACGACAGTACATCGCAGCTTAACATTTTGCTGAAGGATGATGTGGTAATTAAAAGCCAGTTAAGTTACTCATTAGCTTATAAGATAGGCAGGTATTTTGATAGTACTGAAAAAATAAAACTTTCAGATAAGGCAGTTGTACAGCTAAGCATCTCATTGCATTACATATTCATAACCGCCAAGGCAGAACCTAAGAAACTTGACATCATTCTTTCAACTGAATACATGTCTGAAGAAAACGAGGCCATAAAGGACAAGTTGCTTAAGCGAGATTCATACGGTTTCATTAACAGAATTGACATCCAGTACCTCTATAAGGTCTCTCAGACATATATGAACTATGATGCGGCAATATTTGACTTTCCTGCCGCTTACTTGAAGAACTATCCGATGAAGTGCTTTTACATCAGTGAACAGCAGAATCGAAGCGACATTGAAAGCCTCTACAGGGAAATAGTTTACTATGCGACTGACTTCAAGAACATTCTCGATAAGCACAGTTTTAAAAGAATCAGCAAATATAGTGTTAACATAACAATCACAAATCTGATCAGAAAGCTGTTATCAAAGAATCTGAATGACGAAAAGCAATTGCTTGTCGACATGTTGAACGACATAGTGGAAAAGCACATGCTGATACAGAACGGTGTGCTGATCATCATGAATAAAAACGACAGCATTAACAGCATCGATATCTACAGGGCGAGTGCCATGGTCGTAAGGGACAGTAAGACATACATAGATACAGTATGTTTCATAAACTACCATTTCGACGACTCCAGGGTGTTTGTCAAGATAATGGAGCTGTTGGCTAATGACATCAATGGCATGATTGAATTCATTGACGGTAAGAAGAAAACATTCATTAACAGTGATGAAATTGCTGAATTTATAAACAATAGGCTCTCCAAATAAGTTGGGGGTTTAATCCAAAAAGTTGGTGGTCAACTTGGGGGTCAACCAAATTTGAAGTTGGTGGGCAAAGTTGGTGGTCTAACGAAAAATGACGTCATATGGTATTTCGCCATATGACGTTTTTAAA
>JAFUCG010000084.1 GCA_017459795.1 Erysipelotrichaceae bacterium
TCAGGTCCAGTTTGTTCCTGTTTTTATAATAGAAAAAAGGAAGATTGCTCTTCCTTAATTACATTAATCTTCCTTCTTAACGACTTCAGCTTCTGGAGCGTTCTTCTTAACGCTTTCAATGCCGTTCTTGCAAGCTGATTCTGTTGTATAAACTTCAGAAACACCGATGACTTCACCATTACCAGCTACAAGATTGAATCTAACGCCTGTTTTAACTTCTTTTACTAAAAACTTTGCTGCCATGATATTATCTCCTTTATCTATTTGTTAATTTTATTTTATACCATTTTATTTTATTTGTCTTTACTTATTTTTTACATCAATTCACAAAGAATGACTGTGTATTATAGTCAGGCAAACCATTTGTCTTAACACGGTGTATTTTCTTATAATGACGCCGTTAACGGTACTATGAAGGTATTAGTCTGACTCTGAAGAGTTCAGGTAGAAACGGAGCAAGAATAAAACATTATATTTTGATTGCGGCATGGGTGCAGCAGGCGATATGCTGGTTGCCTCTCTGCTTGAATTAATGGAAAAGCCGGAAGAAACTCTTCAGGAATTAAACAGTTTAGGTGAACCAAACACTGAATAGGTAATGGAACAGTCGGAAAAATGCGACATTACCGGTACACATGTCAGAGTAATTGTTAACGTGCAAGAAGAAGACGAACACATGCATGAATATCATCATGAGCACCAACACGAACACGAGCATGAGCACGAACATGAACATCATCACCACCATCACCATAACAGCATGCATGGCATAGAACACATCGTAAATGACCATCTTAAGGTCTCTGACAAAATAAAGAAAGACATCCTTGTTAATACTGTCGCTACAACTTAAACATATGATGACATTCATGATTCATGAGGAATCGTTTACCGACAGTGAGCATAACGAATGGTACCAGTTTTCAAAAGGCATATGTTGCGAATTTGACCGTAAGAATCATATGATTATCTCACTTAAGATGAACGGCAGACCGATCGAGGTTGCTACTAAGGCACCAAACATTCTGGAAGAATACTTCAAGGATCACGATTATATAAAACTGGATGGAGAGCCTAGACTCATAATCCATATGTAGAAAATAAAAACGCTTCAGTTCCTGTTTTAAAAGGCTGAAGCGTTATTTTCAATGGCGTCCCCGAGCGGATTCGAACCGCTGACCTTCCGCTTAGGAGGCGGACGCTCTATCCAGCTGAGCTACGGAGACAGCACCAATATTATAACAGTTTATGATTAATTATGCTAAAATAGTTTCGGTGATTAGATGAGAAACATATATTTAAACAATCTTGTAGATATTACAGATCCAAACTGTGAATTCATTGAAGAATTTGATAACGAAATCAGAAGATACGGTGCCCTGGTTTATAACCATGAGTACAATTCCTATCAGTTCATCAAGCAGTTTAACCACATCGATTATAAGAAGGAATTACTGCCTGACTTCATCAGAGTAGAAAACTCCAATCCACTGTTAAAGGCACTTACCATTACGGTACACTATGAGTTTGATCCGGAAACTGAAGAAGATGAGGAAAACCTGGAGATCTGGCAACAGTTAAAGGAAATCGACTTACCGGTATTTGACTATGACGATGATGGCGAGATCTACTTAAGCAAGGAAGTAAAGCTTTACCCTTCTGAATCAAAGCACACCATCTGGTTCTTGAACAGGGACAGCTATGAGTACATCGCTGATCAGGACCTGTTAATGATCTCTCCGGTAATCAAGAACATTCAGATTGCCCGTAAGCTCATTAAGGACTTTGGTGTTCATCCATTTGAAAACGTGTTTGATCCAAATGATGACATCGGCTATGTCGATCCTGATCTGGTAGGCATATTAAACGGAAAGAAAAAGAGCAATTAAAGCTCTTTTTACTTTATCCATTCAACTTTATTGCCGGTTCTTAGAAGCGGGTTTCTGTTTGGTAAGCCATCTTCACTTAAGGCATAGCCAACGGCTAATGCTCCATATATGCGTTCATTTTCTTCCAAACCAAGGCTTCTGAAGAGATTCAGTAATCCTCCATCCTCATTAAGCCACTTTAACTGATTTATCCAGCAGCTTCCCAGATCAAATTCATTGGCCGCGATCATCATGTTTTCCAAAGCACAGGCACAATCAGCGATGTTATTGCCATAGTCCTTCTGGTTGGCAGTTACTATCAACGCCGGACAGTTATAGTGAAATATATAGTCTCCCTTCTTTGACTGGGTTATGGAAGAAACCAGGGACTTATACATTCCTTCCTTTAATTCCATTTCAGAAAAACTGTTTCTCACCATTATGGCCAGCTTATCAAGTAGTTCTCTGTTTGTTATGACGAAGAAATGCGTACTTTGAGAGTTACCGCCGCTAGGCGCATGTCTTCCTGCTTCAACGATCTTTTCTATTAATTCATCATCAACTTTTTTTTCAAGAAACCTTCTGGTACTGCGTCTGGTCATAATTGCTTCGTATGTGTTCATAGTCATTACCTCTTGCCTATAGTATTACATTACCTTCTGCCTCTTATGAAAGGAAATGCTCAGAAAAAAAGAGTCTTCATCAGACTCTTACTTCGATTTGTGATAATACTTCGCCAACAGAATCGTAGATGCATAAGTCAGCCATGGCATCTCGTGGTGTCCTGGTCTTGTTAATGACTACCAGATACTTGCCGTTAAAGTAGTTGACCAGGCCAGCGGCTGGATAAACTACTAATGAAGTTCCGGTAATGACCAGACAGTCTGCCTGTTCAATGGCTCTTACAGCTCCTTCAATTGTTGAATTATCAAGGCCTTCTTCATACAAGACGACATCAGGCTTAACGGTACCGCCGCAATCACACTTTGGTACACCCTTACTTTCAACGATGTATGAAAGCGGATAGCTCTTATGACATCTCATGCAGTAATTACGGTGTATTGTGCCATGCAGTTCATAGACATTCTTACTGCCGGCTAAATCATGCAGGCCATCAATATTCTGCGTAACAACGCCTAATGACTTGCCAGCCTTTTCAAACTCCGCCATCTTCAAATGAGCAGCGTTTGGCTTGGCATCCAGGAATATCATCTTATCGCGGTAAAAGCGATAGAATTCCTCAGGGTTATGCATGAAGAATGAATGTGAGATGATTTCTTCCGGTGGATACTTATATTGTGTATTGTATAGCCCATCCTGACTTCTGAAATCAGGAATGCCGCTTTCGGTAGAAACACCGGCACCGGTAAAGAAAACTATTCTCTTACTGTCATCAAATATCTTCTGTAATTCTCCGATCTTATCCATGTTCATCACCTGTAGATAATGGCGTCATATACATATCTTTCGCCAGTATAATTCCATCCTGCCGGATGATTAATGAGTTCCTTTTCAATTGCCAGCATTGAGCTGCCGCCACCATCCAGATTAGCCGCATTGTATGCGCCATATCTTTCAAACAGATCAGCCAGTTCAGTCATTGTAGCGCCTTCTGAGCCACCTGAACCTCTGCCGTCAATTGTAACTAATAAGACTACGCCATCCTTTCTCTGACCAATGGCTGTTCTAGGCTGAACACCATAGCCGCCATTGCCATAGAAAGTACTCTTTTCTCCATTTACGATCAAGAACGGTCCGAAAGTCAGGGCCCATCTTGCCCCAGCCTGCTGAACCTCGGTAGCGGTAGCGTAGGTCAGAAATAATCTTCCTTCCCAGTCCATCGCAACGAATTCTTCAACTTTATCCCAGTCATCAATGATCACGCCTTCAGTTATGGTTGAACCGTAGCTGGCAACACTGTTATCGCCAAACAGGCTGTAACCGCCGCCGTTAACGGCAACCATTGCGTCATATTTTTCCGCATACTGGGTAATTGTGCCGCCATATCTTGACCCGGAAGTTACTAATTCAAGACGCTGTGGATAATAGATTACCGTGATCCAGCCCTTATAGCCGTTTTCACTTATTTCTATTACCTTGTAGAGCTGATCAGGTGATTCTCTCTGTAATACCTGACGGTCATATTCATTTGCGTAATATCCTGTATCAGGGTTATCTACGATCTTTATCTGTGAGGTATCGGTTGTTTCACCGGATACGATCGTCTTATTCTTATCTAGTACTTCATTGATCGTGTCATCTGAATAGAAAATGTATGCCAGATACTTATGAGCACCAGTTGTTAAGGCTGTTGTTACATACCAGTCTCTTAAACCTTCATAAGGACCATAGACTAAGAAGAAACATATGATTGCGCATACGTCCACAAATAATAACAGCTTGGTATACCAGGTAAAGCGCCATCTGAACTTTCTCTTCTTCTTGGCAGGTTTTTCAGTTACCGCAGAAGTATCGTTCAGCTTATATACCTTTGTCTTTTCCAGAGATTCATTTTCGGGATTTAACTGTTTATTCTCTTCCATTACTGTACACTCCCTTCCATGAATACATATGGGTCATCAATACTGCCGCTTCCTGAGATGATTGCGGTCTTGCCGTTAAGACAGATTAACGGTCTGACCTTACATTCATTTGTTAGGAATCCAGCAAACAAGTGTCCGCCTTCATCAATTCTATAAACCAGATCATCGGCTGAAGAGACATCAGCCATGATGAATATGTCTGTATATTCATCAACATACTGGTCTGCTGTATTTGGTAAGCCGACATAACAATGTACGCTGTTCTGGAAGTTGTCATGATAATCATAGAAATTATTGGCATCCAGAGCGCCATAGAACCAGTCATTGGTTACCAGGTATTTTTCATACTCCGGTAAAGATTCAACATAATCACTGTTCAGATAATCACCTAAGCCATAGTCAGGTGAATAATCATTGTATCTGCCAAAGGTAAATGTATCAGGATTGCCTTCTTCATCAAGCAAATAACCGTCAAGCATCAGTTCCATGTTCAGTTCATTGGTCTTTCTGACAACACGCCATAATCGGTCACCATAGCTTACATAAGAAGATACCGGCATGTCTTCAGCGGTATTAACGGTAAATGTTCTGACACGGAATGGATCGGCGGCAGTTCCTGTTCCACCCTTTACTTCCAGATCGTATCTGGTGGTAACTACGGCTCTTACGCCAACAAACTGGGTAGGATTACTGCCTGTTGAAAGGCTACCGTCTTCATTAACGAACCAGTTTTCGTGCTCACTGTTGGTAGAAATGAGCATGAATCCCTGACCGTTATTGAGGAATCCTTCTGCGGCTCCTGTTTCCTTATAGTCATTTAAGGACAGAAGTGTTACATAACTCTTGTTATTTTTCAAGGTACATCCGATGCTTTCAGCACCGTCAATTACATCTGCACAATATGTTGACTTGACCATGGTCGTATCAAAATCCTTGAGTGATTTCTGATAGATGCCTGAATACTGGTCATTACGGTCTGAGTTAAGCCACTGCTTAACGATTGATTCATCAAATGTGGTCGAATCATCAAGAATGAAACTGCCTGTATTGTTCTGTTCAACCATTCTTACTTCACCGTCAGATGAAATGTCGATTACTCTGAACAGTCTGCCTGAGAAAATGACATAGTTATACTTTGGCTTGCCATGATAGTGGTAGCTTTCATCTTCATTCTTTGTTACACCGTCATTGTCGCCAATTACCTTGGAGATCAATGCTTCAGAAAGATAGACAGGATGCTCTTCTGAAGTAACTTCTGAATACAGCGCAATGAACTGATCATGGTAATCAACTGCTCTGTACAGATAAAAACCTAAGATCAGTAATATCAGTAATGTATTCAAAACCTGGAAGGTACGCTGTGGTATTCCCGGTTTGATTTTGCTCTTTTTCTTCTTACTTTTAACCATAATAAAACATCACCTTTTAATAACGTGTCGATTAATTATAAAATATTTATATCTCTAATTCAAACATATCCCATTAATTCACATTGTTTCTTAACGTAGTATTAAATAATAGGCAATCAGATAGTCGGTTACTTCCCCATATGACCTGATGCCGCTTTCCTGGGAAAAGGTCTTAAGGTAAGTGTCATTTATGTCATCAGAAATGTCCTGTAAGACTGATTCATACTTGCGGTAATGCTCAAAAGTATCATGTCTGTCCAAGCGAACCAGTAGCACTCCTCTGTCTTCACTGTACTTTTCATACAGGGTCATTGCCCTTTCCTGATTCTGGCTGTAAAGTGACGAGAAGCAATAGGAAAAAGCAGAATAGTAACCGCTGTAAAGGAATTCAGATTCCTTACTGTTAACGCAGGCTAAGAAAGCCGCATAGTTAGCTTCCTGTTCACTGGCTATGCCTAGTCTGTGGGCTGCCTCATGACACATCGTAAAGGCCATAGGTACTGGCGGTACACTTTCTGGAACCCCTGATTCCCCAGTCAGAGGCATGAACATGCCAACTATTCCGTTATACATCAGGTATTCACCAACAACAGACAGCCTTTTGACCGGTTTGTTAGAACCTTTGAATACCGGATACTTCTGCCTTAACGATTCATAGCTGTTTCCAGCCGTTTTTGCCATGTCATTGAAGTTACTCTCAAGTGCGTGATAATCATCATCTCGGGCTATTTTATCGGCATATTCCGCGGCTTTTAACAGATAATATTCACAACTGTCATATAGTTCATCTTCAGAATACTTTTCTATGGTAAGTCCTACGCTCTCACTTAGCTTTGGAGCATAGTGATTAAGCATCCAGCCGTTAACCGCCACAAATACCAGGATGCACACTACTAATAAGACATTAGATAACCAGGTAAGAAAACCTCTCTTACCGACGATTACGGTAATTGTATAGAAGATGAATGCCAGGGCCAGAACAATTAGGCCAATGTCCCATACCGCTACTTTGGTAAAGGAGAATACAGTACTTAGAATATTCTGCCAGGAGGATGAAATGTTACGGTAAACCGGAAAGAAAAAGTCTGGAAAGCTGTGAAATAACAACATGTTAATTCCACATATCGCCAGTAAGATCAAGGATATCAAATACTTCTTTCCATACTTCTTTTTCTTCATTTTCTCACCCGATAACAA
>JAFUCG010000085.1 GCA_017459795.1 Erysipelotrichaceae bacterium
CTTTGTATCTTGAGTTTGGTTGTCGGACCGTTCTCATTATACTTGGGTGGCTTTTTCTTAACAACGCACGAAGCTATCTCTAGTCTCACACGCTTAGCGTGTGGTTTTTAGTTAGGAGTTTTCACTCCTAACTAATAAAAAAGAACAGTATTTTCATACTATTCTTTTGTTTGTTAATAATGTTTTTCCTATAATTACTGTTTTTCTGCTAATGTAACTCTGAAACTAACTTCCCTGTCGTCTCTTAAGACTGTAAGCTGTACATTGTCTCCTGCCTTGTATAATGCAAGAGCTGCCTTCAGATCACTGTAAGACTGAATGTCATGATCATCCATCATGATGATCAGGTCTCCTGCTCTTAATCCGGCATCAGCCGTGGACTGAAGTGTTACTTCTGAAACAAGAACACCATATCTTGAAACGTTATAGTACTGAGCCATTCTGTCGTTTTCAATGCTATAGGTCTTAACACCTAACATTGCTCTGCCTGTAACTCTGCCGTTTTTGATCAGATCTTCAGCGATCGTTCTGGCAACATCAACCGGAATGGCAAAGCCGATTCCTTCAATGTCAGTAGATGAATACTTGGCATTAACAATACCAATCAGACTTCCGTTAATATCAAATAAGCCACCGCCTGAGTTACCAGGGTTAATTGTTGTATTTGTCTGTAACAGGGTCATTCTCTGGCCGTCTATTGTAATTTCACGGCTTAAGGCACTGACAATGCCTGAAGTTACCGTACCGCCTAAGGTTCCTAATGGGTTACCGATGGCAATACAGGTCTGTCCTACCTTAAGAGAAGAACTGTCACCCATGACAACTGGCTGTAAACCTGTAGCGTCAATCTTCAAAACGGCAATGTCTGTATCAGCGTCTGTTCCAATCAGAACTGCTGAATAGTCTGTACCGTCATGCAAGGTTACTCTGATTGACTTTGCGTTTGCGATGACGTGGTTATTGGTGATGATGTATCCGTCACTTGAAATGATGACACCGCTTCCGGCCCCGGAAGTAACATATTCACCATAGAATACGTTGTACTGTACTGTTTCGGTATAAACCTCTACTACGGTGTTTTCAATGTCAGATACTACATCAGATAAGTCGCTTGTTTCATATACTACCGTATTTGTTGGAACTGCCTCATATACTACTGTTGTCTCGTTTGTATTCTGCATCTTTGTAGCTACATATTTTGCCGTAAAGTAGCTGGAAGCTGTACATAATAACAGGGTAAATACCATCCATAGGATCAGAGGCATTTTCTTATTTGTTTTCTTCTCAACTTCTCTTGTTGAATAAACAGGGACGTCTATAACTTTTTCTTCATCTTTAACTAAGTTAGTTTCTTCATTACTGTAATTATTTTCATCCATAATAAAACCTCCTCGACATCTATTATAGTACTTTTACAATGTGAAGATTAACTGAATTGAAAATGAAAACGAATTGAATCATCAATTCGTCTTCTTTCTTCCTAACGCTATTAAGGCAAACAGTAATGTTGCCAGTCCGCTTACTGCGGCGGACATGAATATGTACGGTTTATAATCAATAACCTCTTCTACGGTTGGAACTACATATCTCTGTAATGTCTGTTCCCCTGCATCATAGCGGTACAGTTTCTTTTCCCCGTTTTCATCACCGAGGTATATCAGCTTGAAGTCGCTTAGTAACGGATCCTTGTATTTCCAGCCATCCAAAGTCAGATTTTCATTTATTACCGCCTTAGACGGTTCAAAGAATTCTTCCAGATCAGGGAATTCTTCATATTTGATGTCACTGACTACGAATTTTCTGCCGGTAATTTCAACCGGTACGTATTTGCCTAATACAGTATTTGTCTTTTCATCATAAATGTAGAAATCTCTCTTTTGAGCTGCATCTTCCAGATATATTACGTTGTAAGCATTCCAGTTATAAATAGTTAACTTATTACCTTCAACAGTTATGTCCTTGGCTTCATGATCAGGATATATTTCAACCTTATCCAGATTCTTAACAACACCTAACTGCTGCTCATTGAGACTGTAGAATACCGTTGGTTCTTCATCTACATATACATTTAACTTATAAGTCTTTGTATAATCATCATCTTCAGCGGTAACTTTAACATCTATTTCATTCCAGCCAGGTTTTACTGAACCGTCAATGCTGGAAACGGTTGCCTTACTGCTGCTCTTGGTAGCTGTAATGTCCAATGATTCAGTTCCTCTTGGAACATATACCTTGTATTCAGTTACATCACTTGAGAAACCAGGTTCAAGATCATAGCCGTCAATCGTGATCTTGTTTAATGTGGCATCTCTTGATAATGAAGGTGTGTAGCTTCCGCCACCGCCTCCTCCACCGCCGCCGGTTTCTCCGCCGCCTGAAGGTATCTGGTTAATGGTGATCGTTGTGCTTAAACTTCCACTGTAACCTGAAACGCTGCCGCCATCATAGTCAATGAATTCACTGACACTTGCGGATACGGTTGTTGAACCAACACCGATGGTCTTAAAGGTAATGGTCATTGATCCGCTGTTATTTGGATATGTATCAAACATTGCCCTGCCATTACCAGGGTTAAAGTCACCTGATGTACAGCTTACATACTGTAAATATCCTGAATTATAGTAAACCATGATAGTAGCCATAACCGGTGAATCACCGCTTACTGACAAGGTCACATTTACATTATTACCTACGGTAACGGAACTGCTTGAAGCATACAGACTGGTACTTCCGCTGGTTGCGTAAACATTTTCATAGGTATGTAATGAGCCCAATACTATGCATAAAGTCATCAAAAGAATTTTGATTACCTTTTTCATTCTTCCTCACTCCTATTCCTGAGAGATGTCCTGCATTCCCAGAACGTACTTCTTGATTGCCAGATATGTCTTCAATGAAATTTCCGTTTCGCCACCGATCTGGGCAGCCTTAACCTGATTTCCTTCAAGTTTCTTCAATTCAAGTATGTGTTTTTTGACTAAAAGTAAATCCTGCAGGTTTACCTTTCCATCGCCATTTATATCCCCTCTGATAATAATGGTATATGTGCTTGTACCGCTTGCATCTGTTACTTCAATGATGCAACCGGTTGAAATCAATGATTCGCCATTTAATTCTGCTCCGTCATTTCCCGTAATGACAACTTTGTATTCGGAATTTGACTTACTGATGTTATCAGCCATCTTCTTGAATGTCGTACCAATTGAGATGCCTGTTAAGTAACCGTCAGTATTCTTTAATGATAAGTCATTAATGAAGTCTCCTGAATATACAGGCTGAACCGGCTCTGGTTCAGGTTCAATTGTCGGGTTGGCACTTTCCATTCTTCTCTGTTCTTCCAGAGTAGTTGGTAAAGTATAAGTTGTCGGTAATGATGTACTTGCCGGCATTCCCTTATAAACCGGAATGCTGAATATTAACTGCTGATCCAAGCTTCCTGATAGATCGTATGTGTCATACATTGAACCGCTCTGTGAATAAGCAGCCTGTACATTGGTCATGTATTGGTGACCGTATGTTGAATATGGTGTAACATTGAACTTCTGGAAATACATGGTGTCCTGACCCACATCAATGTAGCCGTCAGCTATCCATAAGCCACCTCCTACGATTGACTTATATGGACTTGTCCATGGTCTGTTATATGAAGTATATGATCCATCTTCTGAACCGTTGGCATAAATCAGACCTTTCTTCCAGTTATCTTCACCGCTGGTTGCTCCAATGTTATAGAAGTTATATAAGCCACTGTAAGTTCTGCCATTATAAGTGAAGCTTTCACCTGTTACGGCTCTGGAACCTGAATTACCCTGTTCCTGTCTGGCTAATACTGCCAGATAAATCGGACTTACATTTGCCTGCTTGCCAGCTTCATAGAATATGTTGGCATAAGTCATACCTGATACACTGTCTGTTCCCTTCATAAAGGTGAAGTCTAATAACTTCTGAACCTGTTCGGCAGACTCTGATTCTGAGAATGACAGATTCAGGAACATGAATATGTTGTACTGATTTAAGAAGTTACGTGGATCTATGTAATAAGATATGGTTTCCCTGTTGGCACAATACCAGTTGGAACCATCATATACATAGAATCTCTTATTAACTACATCATATGAACCTTCCGCAACACTTCTGTATGCGAGGTTACTTCCTGAAATGAGGTTATAGCCTAATCTGCTTTCCTTATCAATTACTTCCTGCCACTGTAAGTCGGTCTGATAAGCAACAAACTTCCATTCAGGATACAAAGCATGTAAATCTCTTAATGATGCCTTATAGCTTTCCGGGAACCCTTGTTCCTCCAGGTACTTTTCAAAATCAGTATCATCCTTTAACTCTAATTTGATCTGAGCATATGAGGAATAAATGTATCCGGTATATTCCGTACCGTATAATGTGAATCTTACTTTGTACCAGAGATCTCCATCTGTATCTCTTTCTTCAGCCAGGATCTGTAATATCTGACCCTTTTCAAAATACTGTACTTCGTTATTGATTCTTAACTGACTGTATTCCGTACCAGGGCCGGTTCTGATTCTTACATTACTTTCAATTACTCTGGCTTCCTTGATTACTTCTTCATCCCCTGTTTCACCGGGAACTGTTTCATCTTCATTTAGTATTGTTACATATGTGCCAAATGCCCATACGTCATATGTCTTTTCATTTACCGTAAAGGTAACTTCATACCACAGATTGTCATTATCATCTCTGGCTTCATTAATAACCAGAACTTCCTGCTTGTAAACATAGTGAGGACCGTAGTTTTCATCTTCAAGATAACCGCCGCTTGTACTTGGCTGTAATCTTACTGTTACCATTGAACTGTTGATATAACCCTTCTTAGGTTGATAACTGTATTTAGGTTCAGTTTCCGGTGCTTCTTCTTCAGTTGTGTTTGCCTGTTCAGCCGGAGCTTCCTGCGGTTTCTCTTCATCAGCAGTTTCTTCCTGCGTTGTTGTTTCTTCGGTTACAGGAGTTTCTTCAGTAACAGGATTTTCACCGGTATTTGTATCTTCCGCAAAGACTAAAAGGCCATTTGTTACAGTGGCCAGAATGATCATTAATGCTAAAACTAATAATCTTAGTTTTTTCAAAGGTATCTCTCCTTTACTTGATTATACAATATCATTTTTTTCAATACAAATAACTGTGAATAACTTAACAACTTTTAACAAGCTGTAAATTTTCCAATTTTTCTTTTCCACATGTTGAAAAACGAGTTATTCACATATGTGAAAAATGTGGAAAAGTGTAAAAAGTCCTTTATTTAAAGCACTTTTTGATGTTTATAAGTTGTGAATAACTTATATTATCATTATTTTTATTAGTTAGGAGTGAAAACTCCTAACTAAAAACCACACGCTAAGCGTGTGAGACTAGAGATAGCTTCGTGCGTTGTTAAGAAAAAGCCACCCAAGTATAATGAGAACGGTCCGACAACCAAACTCAAGATACAAAG
>JAFUCG010000009.1 GCA_017459795.1 Erysipelotrichaceae bacterium
TAAGGAAGATGACATTCAAATCCATACCAAGTAGGTACCTGATTTGGAATACTTATCAAAGGTAGACTATGACTTTACCAGAAGTATTATTGAAAGAAGTCTTCAAAGGCTTAATAAGAAACAGCTTGATGTCGTTCAGTTCCATTGGTGGGATTATGAAGTAGATGGCATGGTAAGAACTGCTTCATATTTACAGCAGTTAAAAGAAGAAGGCTTAATTGGGCACGTATCAGTTACCAACTTTGATACTGAGCATTTGAAAATGTTAGTTGATGCCGGTATTGAGATTACTTCCTGCCAGGCGCAGTATTCATTCTTTGACCGCAGAGTAGAAAAGAAATTACAGGATTACTGTTTTGAAAATAACATTCCGTTAATTTGTTACGGGACACTGGCCGGTGGATTCTTAGCTGAAAGATACATGGGTAAGGAAAGAAATGAAATCGTACCGGAAACCAGATCACAGGTAAAGTATCTTCAGGTAATTGAGGATTCCTTAGGCTGGGACGGCTATCAGGAGCTGTTGAAACTGTTAAAGGAAATAGCTGATAAAAATGGTGTAGGTATATCTCATGTTGCCACAAGATTCATCTTACAGCAGAAGGCCGTAGCAGCCGCTGTAATAGGAGTAAGAAACTCAAGACACGTGGATGATAACAGTAAGATCTTCTCATTTACATTAACAGAAGAAGAACTGAACAGCTTAAGAGAATTCATTGATCAGTATCCTGTTTTACCGGGTGAACCGTTTGAACTGGAAAGAACAATTGGTTCAAAGTACCGTAATATCATGCATATGAACATAAATGAGGAAGAGCAGAGTTAATGTTTCATAATGAGGTCGAAAGACCTCTTTATTGTTACAGAAATAATACTGGTATAAGCAGGCCCGGGAAGTGGTAGAATATAATCGTAATTGTGAGTAAATGGCAATAAGGATGTATTGAATCACGATTCGAAATGAAAGGATTTTTGGTGTTTCGGTTTTTATAAACACCATACAGGGAAATATGAAGAATAATACTGTAAAAATCATATTAATACTTATGGCGCTTTGCTTAGTAGGCACTGCTGGCTTCTATTTAGGTAAGAATCAGGGTGTAACCCAGGGAACCAAGGAAGCCCAGGAGATCAGACAGCAGTTGTCTGATTTACAGGAACTCAACAAACAAAGCATCGCAAAGCTACAGGCTAATGATGGCCCAATTTATGTTATAGGTCATAAGAGCCCAGACTCAGATACCATCTGCAGTGCCATCGCATTTGCCAGACTCTTACAGGCTTTAGGCTATAATGCCCAGGCTGCAGCTAATGGGACTCCTAATAATGAATCAAAATACATATTACAGCTGGCTGGTGTTGAGGCACCACCTGTGCTTGAAGATGCCGCTGGCAAAAACATTTTTCTGGTAGACCACAGTGAATACTTACAGGCTACTGCAGGCATGCCTGATGCCAACTTAGTGGGTGTAATTGATCATCATGGCATAGGCAGTGTAACAACAGGTCAGCAGGTATTATATGATGCAAGACCAATAGGTGCTACAGCCACCATCATATGGCTTAACTACCTAAACTATGGCATTGAAATAGATAAACAGACCGCCACTTTGCTACTTGGAGCAGTGTTGTCTGACACCACCAATCTGACAGGATCTACTGTTACGGAAGCTGATAAAAAGGCTGTCCCAGCACTGGCAAAGATAGCTGAAATAGATGATGTAGACGGCTTATATGACACACTCCACAGGGAATTACTTTCATATGATGGCATGACCGACATGGAGATATTATTCCTTGATTACAAGGAGTATGAGGCAGCCGGCGTAAAGTTTGGCATAGGAATTCTGAATTCCATCGACGAACCTACTTCCAAAGAGCTGTCCGCAAGAATGAAAGCCATCTTACCAGAGGGCTTTGAGACAAGAGATGTGGATCTGATGTACGCTTCAGTCGGCATCCGTGAGAACGGCGAGAAGATTGACTACATAGTACCTGCCAACGAATATTCAGAAGCTGTTTTCAAGGCAGCATTCCCTAACTATGACGAATACGATGGCACAGCATACATATTCAGAACACCGGGTCTTGGCCGAAAGAGCCTCTTTGTGCCTGGCCTGACAGAATACCTGCAGTCACATCCGCAGGAGTAAATATCTTAAAAAGAGTAGTAACATGTGAGGTGAATTATAATGTTGGTGAATATACTATCAATTATTCTGAACATTGCATATTATGTTGTTCTGAATACAAGTATCTATACAGATAAGGCCATGATGTCAAATGGAGAGGTGCGTGAATGGCACAGAAGTCCTATTGACAGGCTTAACATGGCTGATAATACTTTTCTGTATTATTTGGAGATTGCTCTTGCGATTGTCAGTATCATTACCAGCATTCTGTTATTGTTTGGTGTCAGTAACAACATAGTTAAAAAGATTCAGCTGATCACTACAATAGGCTCTACAGTAGTATTTATCTTAATCATGTTTGTGACTGCCAATGTTAATGTGAAGTATTCGTAACACAGCTGATTATTAATCTGTGTAATTAATTATGAAATCGAAATGTGAATTATTATGGGTATTATACGATTCTTTAAAGGAATTAAAGAAATAAGAGAAAAAAGAAAAGCAAGGGAAGCCGAGATAGCAGCATTACCAAGTCGTTCTTTGGATGGAACATACAAAATCGGGTTAATTTATTATGTTCCAGAAGACAGATGGTTTACACCAAAGGAACTTAATATGGAGACAGCAGAGCTAATTTTGAGCGGAAACCGTTTTGAAATAAACGACCATCCTATGTATGAAACAGGAACATTTTCTTTAGAAAAGAATGGGAACATTGAAAAGATCATTTTCTATGTTAATGGCGATGAATTATTTGGTACAGGAGAATTGATAAGATGGCTTACCTATACCGAAATAAAAAACATATCAATAGTTGATAAACACTACCGACTTTCACCATACAGATTCAGTTACAGACTAGAATACGAAAAGAAATAAGAAAACAGACCACTTCCATGCCATAAACTGCTTACAGGAGTGGTTTTCTTAATTCAAGGTAATAATACATTTATTGCAATATCTGGAAATCGAACTGATTGTAAACTATCTTCAGCTGGTTTCTTAAGGCTTTCTTAAAGGTTTAGACAGTTGTTTGTTAATGTGCCATACTCTTGCAATTATGTTGGAGGGAAGATTATGAAAACAGGAAACAGAAAAGTATTAAAAGTAATTACATTGGTGTTATCAGTTTTCGTATTGTTCAATATCTTCTGGTACGCATGGCGTGATATGAAGTATGACTCATACATTAACGAGATGGAAGAGAATGAACTATCAAGCTGGATCGTACCAAGATATAAACATGTTGATGATGAAGGCTATGATTACAGTGTTAAATGTCCTGATTATCTTTCCTTTACCGGTAATATGAGTGTTGGATTACCTTCATTAGACAATAACCCGTTTACCGATTTCCTGGTTATCTGGCCAAAGGTATTTGGCGGTTATGAATATGGGGCATCTCTTACTGTTGATGGTGTGAATTATCAGATCATGATTAATGAAGATGGCAGCGCTGTGGATTCCCAATATAGTGAGATAGCTGCCATGAGTAAGGAGACCATAGATCTCCTGCTGCATAAGGCAAATGAAAAATGGGATCTAAAATAACTGTTTTCCACCGTGGTGGTGGACAATGAGACAAATTTGAGACATTTCTGAGACGAATTTGAGACATTTCTGAGACATTTGTTAGACATGGTGGAATATTGTTCGGGAATAATTATTAACGCCTGTATTCATAATAGCTATATATTGAAACAGTTCTGTAATATATAATGAATATATAGCGAGGTTAAAACCATGATTAAGGAAGCAATCACAAAACTGAAAGAGGAAATGAATCAGGATAATCTGTTTGAACTGCTTTTTACATTGGCCCAAAGCGAGATAATCATTCCTTGTAATGCGATCTTCTCTGATGAAGACATGGAACAGATCAAGAAGATGCTTGAGGAATCAAAGAATGATCCTGACAGCATTATTAATTCAACCTTTTCCACTAAAAACGTAGTCAGAATGGTACCGGACATCTTGCAGAATGGTGATGATTTCTATTTTCCGGTTTTTACCTCTGAAGAAGAACTTGGGGAATATGGGGATAACTTTTCCAAGGTCAGCCATTCTTTTATGACTGCTATCTCATATACGAAGAAAAGTGAACAGAAGCTGGCAGGCATTGTCATAAACGCCTTCACTGACCCGTTTGTGGTAAATGATAACATGATAGCCGTGATAGAGAAAATCAATCACGAGATCCATGAAAATGCGTGATAGAGTCTAAATGAGAAATGAAGCCGTCTGTATTGTGCAGACGGCTTTTTAACGTTTATGAATAGCTTTTTATTAACAGGTTTCTACAGTAAATGGTGGACAATGAGACAAAAATGAGACTAAATTGAGACGTTTCTGGGACTAATTTGGGACAAATCTGAGACGAATTTGAGACTTTTGTGAGACAGAACGTTATGATATGGAAAATGAAATAAAGAACAGTGAATAGGATATCATTTGGAAACTAATGAATAATAACATATCTTTTGAACATGTATTATTACGGAGTTAAAACATATAAAAATCACCAGCTACGGCTGGTGATTTGATGATACATGAATCTATCTATTGTTTTAGCGATAGATAACCGTCAGGTTTGGCTGATAACTGTATGATAAAGCCGGTGCCGGTTCAGTAGAAGGATTCGTATCCCACTCAGGTTCGGTATACTGCTGTTCAGCAATTGTAATTCCCTCTGGATAAATCTGGGCAAAGTCATTCTTCATTGAAATTGGAATGTATCCTTTGGCAATATAATCCTTTGACTTGGTTTCCCAGTCCTGCTTGCCCCATTCTCTGACATTATCATCGGCAACGATCATGTAGGCTTCAGCTGGGTAAGGGTTACGGCTGTCGATAGTATAGTTCATCATACTGGTATCACTGCCGCTGTTTCCGAAGGCAAGTACCGGACGCTGTCCGATCTCTCTTTGAACATAGATGGCCTTGTTAGAATTTAGGTTCTTCTGAATGAAGCCACCGGTAAGAACCAGTTCATCACCGTTTTCATACTTGTAGTCCATGTTGGATGAGACATCTTCATAACCTTTCTGCTTGACTTCAAAGTCAGTACCAATGACATGATTCATGGTAACATAATCCTTTAATGGTGAATTGGCAACAATGGCACGGGTAGTGGTACGTTCAGTACCACTGATGACCCAGATCGTAAAGTCATTCTCATAAAGGTATTTAACAAGTTCAACCATTGGCAGGTAGCAGTTGTCAATGTAACGCATGTTGTTGAAACTGGCTGTTTGTTTCTGACCGAATTCTACGGCATAATTATAGAATTCTTCCATAGTCATACCGGCATAAGCCTTGGCAAAGTTTCTGGCTAATGACTCATCGGCAAGGTATCCTGGCTTAATGGCTGCGGCTACCTGCTTCAGTTCATCTGAAACTCTTTCAGGATGATCATTAAGACAGAACTCAATGAACATCATTGTATCGTAATAGGTATAGTAAGTCTCACAGGTCAGTGTTCCATCCATGTCAAATACCGCAATACGGTCCTTTTCAGGTATGAAGTTGGCCTTATCATCAGGATTGGTGACCTTGGCAACATAATCCCTCAAGCTCTGAGCTGGTGCGGAATCGGCAGTCCAATAGGTACCGAATGTAGCAGGTGTCGGCTGCGTTTTCTGTGGTTTGTACCATACAGCAATGGCAGTTAACAGAATCAGAAACGCCAACATGATAATGAGCCATTTTGGCACCATAATAAATGATTTCTTTTCTTCTTCCATGGCAAAAATTCTCCTTTGAAGTATTAATGTGTATCATTTGTATCCTTTTAATAAAGATAGCCTTAACATAATACCACTATTACCACTGAAGTTTCTATATTAGAAGTGATTCTTTTTTTGATGACTGATAATGACATTATTAACAGGTTTCCACAGTTAATGGTGGACAATGAAACAGAATTGAGACATATTTGGGACTATTGTGAGACAAATATGAGACTTTTATGATTCTTTAGTTTTTTTTGTGAAAGATTAAAGTATATGAAACAATGATTTGTGATAAGATGACAATAAGAGGCTTGATACAGATAATTGAGACAGATTTCTTTTTTTACTATGCAGGAAATCTTCGGAAAGGAGACGATGGATTGTTATGAGCGGTGACTATGAATACTATGGAGATGGCTTTTTCGGATTTGGACCTCCAGGAACATTCAAACCATATACATTGATGCATTTAATGCCTATACTGGTATGCATCATATTGTTAATAGTTGTATGGCATAAACGGGAATGGTTAAGAAAATGGCAGGGGGAAGTTCATCTGCGTTATGTTCTTTCATTTCTGATGTTTGTCATGGAGTTCGGATTCTACATCAGGTTACTGTATGTTGGTGATACCAGCGGCAAATATCTGATGATGGCCAGAATACCGATACAGGTCTGTGATCTCGGCATCATTACCTGCATGTACATGATTACCAGTAAGAACAAGTCACTGTTTGGAATCAATTTCTTTGTGACTCTGTTTGGCGCGACATTGGCCTGCATCATTCCACAGACCGTATTAACTGAAGCCAATCCAACTCATTTCCGCTATTATCAGTATTTCGGAGATCATCTGTTACCAATATTCAGTACTGTTTACATGATCATAGTTCACAGGATGCGCCCACGTTATAAGGATATCTGGATTAGCGTAGCAGCTCTGGCGATATTGCTGGTATTAGGCTTGAAGCTTAATGATGCCTATCCAGGAGCCAGTTATCTGTTTCTGAAACTCAGTATTCCTTTCTTCCCTGATAATCAGTATTTAAGGGCAGTTATCTATTCTGTGACAATAATCATCGTGTTCCATCTGATGTGGTTACTGTGGAACAGATTTCTGGAATATATTAATCGAGCAAAGGCAGTATAATGCTCATTCGATCTGTTTGGACTTTTAATTGTTGTCAAAGACAGCTCTGGTTGAAATGCCATCTTAGTGCTTGCGTATATAAAAAGGAACCAAGTGTGCTTTAAGTAAAGTGGTAGTTATGAACAACTCATTTCATAACTACCACTTTTTAATGCTTATAAGATGTAAATGTTGTTTGTGCTTACTGATTTATCATTTGGATCAGTGCATATCAACTGTTGATAAAAATCAACATCAGGGTGTGTTATCAGTTTGTCGTAATATTTGAAAAACTGTTTTCCATTGAGCGGATACCTTGAACCGCCACACCATACTGCCGTAACTGTAACTCCAAGTTGGAATACTCTTTTCTCAGCGTTATCAATGAGAATGGCAGTGATGTATTCGTCGTCTTTGATGTTCTTAAGGGTATCTGAGATCTCATAACCTTGTTTTGCCATTGTGGAAACTATATTACGGTATTCTTCCACGGTACAGTTACTAATTGGCATCTGTCTGATAATTGTTTCTGTCATTGTTATTTCCTCCTTTGAAACATCCATAAAGAGGGGAAAATAAAAACCTCCATCGTGATGATGGAAGTCATACTGCAGATATCATTCCATCATCCAAGCTTTAGCACCTTCCGTAGGAACGGGGTTGCTGCAGGGTCACAGAGCTTGTCTCTCACCTGACTCTTTATGGTAGTTACATTATAGCATGTATTGAATGAATAATCTGATGTCTTTTTATTTTGTTGTATATTGACAGTCATTGAAACGGGCAAATGACTTCATATGCTTTTCAATGGCATTAAGTATTCTCTTTGTTTTTTTAATGTCAGGCTCCAGCCAGATGTTTTCAACTGTCATTTCATTGCCATTCTTCTTAGGCTCAATTCTCCCGACAATTCTGTCACCATATACTACCGGTAATACATAGTAACCGTACTGTCTTTTTTCCTTAGGTACATATATTTCCCAGGTATAGTTGAAATTAAAGATTACCTTTATGAGGTTTCTGTCCCATAACAATGGATCAAGCGGAGCCAGGAATTCACAGCGATTACTATTAAGTGCTTTATCTTCAGCCTTGTTCAGGTATTCGATGTCTTCAGTAAGAATATAGAATGGGTCCTTTATTCCCTCAATGGTTATTGCCTGTATTTCCTTAGAAGTTAGTAAATCTGTAAACACTCTGTTTCTTATTTCAATGTTTAATCCTCTTATACCTAAGAAGGCAGCGGAATTCTTATTCCATAACATACCTACGGCACCTATTCTTCTCTTAACTCTCCATCTGATATGTTGGTACTCATCAGGTAATGGATCAGGAGCGTTTAATAATTCAGCAGGTACGTGACGTTCACTGAGATCGTAGTATTTACGTGAACCTTCTTTATGATGAATTATCAGCTCACCAGTGGTATACAGCTGTTCAAGTACGCTTCTGGCAGCTTTGGTATCCTTACCATCCCAGCTTCCACTCCAGTGAATGGAAGAATACCACTTTATGTTACCCTCAAGTGGCAGTGATGAAGATGAAACAGGTCCATGTTTTCTAATGAAACTTATGGCTTGTTCTTCCAACTGATCAAGATTTTCAAATCTATGTCTGTTATTTCTGCTGATGTCGCGATACCTTTGGAAATATGGCCAGTCTTCCATTGGAATTATAGATATCTCCTTATCAGGGAAGTCAAAGAGCTTTCTGTCCTTGTAAAGAAGATCGCTTAAGTGCTTTTTTCTAAAGCCTTTGACTCTGGATTGGAGAGTCAGCTCAGCATTTCTTCCTATTACATCAACAGGGTCAAACTGCAGACAGTTTGCCTGTCTGATGTATTCATAGGCTCCCTGTTTTCCCTTGAATCGATGGTCAGAAAAAAGGCCCTGTTTCATTAACAGGTATCTTCTGGCTGAGTGAACTGTAATGTGTCTGATGTTATTATCCATATGGTATCTCTTTTGAATATATAGTAATACCAAACAGTTGTTTGTCAAAGTGGTGTACACCAAATTATTGTGGTGAGTAAGAGTATGTAAGCAGGAAAGCATTGAACAGTTAGGAATGCATTTATAACTGTTTTCCACCATGATGGTGGATAATGAGACAAAAATGAGACTATTTTGAGACTTATTGGATATAGCTGTAAAAAATTGTTGAAATAAATTTTAAATTGCCTTAGTCTGCTTTTAGGAACCTCTGTTATTCGCTAAAAGGAGGATGCAATAATGAATAGAGAACAATTGCATAGATTCATTTCCGAAAGTCGTGGAAATGAAAGTAACATCTGCCAGATTTATGCCATTAAAAACGGTGAAACCGTGTATGATGACTGCTGGCATGGATTTATTACTGAGGATGCGATGAATGTCAATTCCGTTACCAAAGGTATAATGGGCTTACTGGCAGGAATTGCTCTGGATAAAGGCTGTATCAGAAGCTTAGATCAGAAAGTCATGGAATTCTTCCCGGATTATATGGTAAAGCGTGGGGAGAAAACGATCTATGATGTAACAATAAGGCATCTTCTTACGATGACGGCTCCATACAAAGGAAAGTCAGAACCTTGGAAAAAGGTATGCACTTCTGATGACTGGACACTTACTATTCTTGATTCTCTTGGTGGTCCCAAGGGGATAACAGGTGAATTCAGGTATGCAACACTAGGCATTCAGATTCTGGCTGGAATCATAGAGAGAGCAAGCCAAGAAAAAGTAATCAATTTTGCCAACAGGAATCTGTTTGAGCCACTGGGACTTCCGGAAAGAATATCACATGGCGACAGTTCCAAAGAAGACCAGTTCGATTTCCTTATGAATAAGAATCCGAGAAAATATGAATGGTATTGTGATCCTCAAGGTGCGGTAACTGCCGGCTGGGGATTATGCATGTCCGCAAGAGATATGGCGGTTGTTGGAGAACTGGTACTAAATAACGGTATGTATAATGGTAAAAGAATCATATCGCCAGAATACCTTGAAGACATGCTTAAACCGCATGTTAAGCTTGGCGAAAGATTCGGATACATGAACTACGGATACTTATGGTATAAACCTTTTGATGACAGAGAGGTTTATGCAGCAATAGGTGACAGCGGTAATATTATTTATGTTAATAAAGAAGAAAATGTTTCCGTAGGTATGACTGGTACATTCAAACCAAGGATATTTGACAGAGTAGATTTCATAGAACGAGAAGTGCTTCCTGTTATTGATGAGTAGTATTATGTTATCTAGCCGAGAGTTGTGGAGGAAATTATAATGAATGAATTTAATGAATTAGTATATGAATGTTTTTCTGCAGTTGGTGATATTGTCATAAAGCCAATGATGGGTGGATATCTTGTGTATTATAACGGTAAACTGATAGGTGACATTGGAGATAGGGTGCTGTTTTTAAAGAGAACACCTACATCGGACAGACTTCTTGCGGATTCAGAACTGAGTTATCCTTATGAAGGTTCAAAAACATTGATGCATGTATTTGATAAATTTGAGGATAGGGATCTGATTGAAGAATTACTGGAAGGCATGTATGCAGAACTGCCTGATAAGAAAAGGAAGAAAGCCAAATAAGACTTATACTTTTTAGTTAGTAAGAGGAAGACCTGGTCAAGGTGTTACCTGATCTCGCCTTCCTTTTACATTCTGGTGATGTGCTTGTATATAATCTATGACCGATATTACCGGCAAATGTTTCAGTAAAACGATAATATCTATCCTCATAATAATGACCACCTTTCAAAGACACATTATTATAGAGTTGGGTAGTGATAAATGGTAAAATTGACTCATAGGAAAAGCGGAATTTGAAGGGAGAATCACATGCTCAAATATATCAAACTGCGGGAATTGCCGGAATTGAAAGAGCCCGCTGCAGAGTGGTTTCACCAGAAGTGGGGAGTACCCAAAGAAGCCTATCTTGAATGTATGAACGCCTACCTGGATGAAAAGACAGAATACGGTTGGTATCTCTGCCTAGATGATGATCAGATCGTTGGTGGCACAGGTGTGATCGAAAACGATTTTCACGACAGGAAAGACTTGTTTCCAAATGTCTGCGCAGTATACACCGAGGAGTCATACCGAAAAAAAGGCATTGCCGGAAACTTACTGAATCTGACAGTAGACGATTTGCGATCAAAGGGAATTACACCGGTGTATCTCGTTACAGATCATACGGGATTCTATGAGCGCTACGGCTGGGAATTCCTGTGCATGGTTCAGGGCGACGATGAGCCTGATATGACACGCA
>JAFUCG010000086.1 GCA_017459795.1 Erysipelotrichaceae bacterium
ACTACGGTTATTGGTGTGGCATCAGGAACAACATTGGCATGGACATATTCGCCATGGAATCTTTCCTGATGTAAGTCCCAGTAGTACAGTAACAGCGATTCCTGAGTAGGATTCTGTCTTCTTTCCGGCTGAATACAGTCTTCATAAAGATCATAGTTCTTTTCCTTTATGGCCTGACGGAAAATCTCTACCAGTCTTTCTGGGGTTACATCTTCCGGTACGCTCTTTTCGGTGTACCAGCTTTCCTTGATGGCGGCGACTTCATCTTCACCTTCAAAATAGCCGCTGGTTTCTGCTTCAGGGTCATACAGACCTATTACGTGTCCTGGAACATACAGCGCAACCGGTTCAACGACTACGGCGTATACAGGAGCCCCGACTTTCTTTTCCCCAGGTTCCGGTATTTCCATGGTAAGGTCAGTGATCTCACCTAATATCGTCCACTTGTCAACTTCCATCATGGTGGTGTCAACTAATCTTCTGTAACGCTTTACGGCTTCATACGGTCCCAACCATCTTCTGGTATCGATTCTTATGAAATACATGCCGCTGGAACGCTTGCCCATCCAGATGTATTCACCAGTTACACCCATGAACTGATTGCCAGGGTATCTGACTTCATCAAGTATTACATACTGTCCTCTTAATTCTTCTATGGAAACGTGCATTACATCTGGGGCAGGGTAGATCTTTTCAATGGTCTTATCCTTATATTCGGCAACCAGTTTATTCCAGGCATTTTCACTTTTCTCGGCATACAGCTTTCTGATGTTTTCTTCGTTTTCCAGATAAACGATCATGTCATGAGTAATGTCAATGAAGTTTCCACTGCTGCCCATGATGCATTTTCTGGCTCTTTCAAACAGGTCCTTTACTCTTGCATCATTTGGAGCAAATTCATTAAGGATCATTATTCTGGATAAGGCATCTTCCTTGGAACGGAAAATACCGGTAGCGCCATTGGCTCTTTCTACCTCTTTTTCAAATTCCTTCAGGTACATTTCGGCCTGGCCGATACGCATGCTCAGATTTTGAGAATTAACAGTAAAAGTGGTTTTATCTACCATTGTGTTTCACTCCTCTCGATTATCATTGATCTATTCACTAAGGTGGTTTATCCAGTCAGTGAAGAATGTTTCCTTTGATATGGTGTGCAGGTCAGTCATCAATTCAAAACCTGTCTGGGTTTCCTTCATTGTAAACTGCTTGTAAGTGTGGCCGGTATTATTTGTCTGTTTGGTTGGGTTGAACATGTAGGTTATGCCGTCATCCGTATAATAGATGCCTTCTACGACTTCAATGCCTTCGTAGTAGTTTTCAGACAGTACGAAGCTCTTGTCGGTATACAGTTCGAGCTTGACCAGGAAATTATTATCAGTGCCAGGCATTGGAATATAGTAGGTATAGGCAAGTTCCTTTTCCTTATAGTCCTTGGTAAAGATGTCGTCATATTGTGACAGATAGGCAGTTGAGTGCATTTCCAGATACTTGTCGCCGATCTTCATGAACTTCAGTTCCCCAAGATCAGCCGGTGAAGTATCGCCACCCGGTGATTTGATGTAGTCACAGTACAGAGTAAGTTCATAGCCATCATCAGAGTATGTTCCTAAGTAGGTAACCATGCCTTCATACATGTTTTCGTAGAAGGAGAACTCCCCGTTGTCATAAAGGGTTATGACAGGGTAGTACTGTGGATTTACTTCTGCCACGCCGTTTGTGTACACCGCAACTACCTTGGCTGTTTCCGGCTCAGGTTCTGGTTCTGGGGCTGGCTCAGGTGTTGGGGCAGGAGCAGGGTCGCTTTCCTTTGCCTTGACAATTACATGAACCGGCAGATTGACCATGGTTTCATTTTTAGCCGTAATCATTATGTCAGCTACGCCTTCCGCTATAGCCACGACCAGCCCGTTTTCATTTACCATGGCTACGGAAGTGTTGGTGGATGAAAAGGTTACACCTTTCTCTGTCGCAGAATCAGGACTTACCGTTACCTTTAATTCAACTTTGTCATTTACTACCATATTCAGTTCTGCCGGGTCACAACTTATCGAATCGGCAGGAATATAGTCTGACTGTTCAGGTTCATTATCTTTTTCTGGCGTACATCCGCTGAAAGCAAAAAACATCAGCACCGCCAACAGTGTTGTTATTATTTTCTTCATTGTTTTTTTTACCTCTTACTAATAATATAGCATAAAAGACTGACTAAAAAACAGGTAGAAACCACTTGATTTGCTCAGATAATGATGCAAAAAACCACGTTAATTGCGAAAGTTGGGCAAAAACAAACTATAATATATTTAGACAGAAGGAATAATAATATGAGTAAGCTAAATGAACAGGAAATATTAGAGTATGTAAGAAAGAATACCAGCCTTTTGGCAGAGGGAGAATTAACAATCAGT